>CAIOYQ010000211.1 GCA_903862505.1 uncultured Bacteroidota bacterium | reverse complement strand
TTTCCCGTACTATCTCTTTCATAAAAATCGGGATGTGTTTTTAACCAATAATGATCCGCTCCACTGTGATTAGGTACCCAGTCAATTAATACTTTCATGCCAAGTTGATGTGCACTCGTAACAATTTTATTAAAATCATTCAGGGTTCCAAATTCAGGATTTACCGAAGTGTAATGTGCTACAGAATAATAAGAACCTAATGTCCCTTTCCGGCCTTCCACCGAAATGGGTTGCAATGGCATAAACCATAATGTTTTTACGCCCATTTGTTGCAAGCGAGGCAAATGTTTTGCAAAAGCATTTAAAGTTCCCTCTTTAGTATATTGACGAATATTTACTTCATAGATATTGCCCTGCTCCATAAAAGCTGGATGCTTTTGTTGCGCTTGACTATACCCAAAAGAAAAAATGGCTAACCCAACTAATAATTTTTTCATATTTAGAATCTTTGGTACTACAAAATTAACATTAATAATTGGCTTAACTTTGGGTATGCTAAAAAAACTAATCCCCTTTATAATCATTACCCTATTTGTTACAAGCTGCACTAGTCAGCCCAGTGCCGAGCAAGCCGATAATGCCATTGATGGTGGCCGTAATTTTATTGAAAATTATATGAAGGGGGACATGAAAAAAGCAAAATTATATATTGTGGAGGGGGACGAAAACAAGGCTCATTTTGAGAAACTAATCAATGAATACTTTGGATTGGACAAGGAAGGCAGGATGCAATTAAGGCTCGCCTCTCTTCAAATAGACGAAATAAAAACAATCAATGAACAAACCACCGTCATTTATTACCGGAATTCGTTTGACAAAACCCCTCGTTGGGTAAAGGTTATTTCAACACCCCAGGGCTGGAAAGTTGACTTGAAATATAGCTATGGGCTAAAAATATAGTGCCTACTTTAATGATAGATTAAAAAGATAAAATTGTATATTTGCCCCGTCTAAAAACAAATTTAAAAAATACGAACACAATGGAAGCACAAAAGAACAATAGAAAATACTGGATATACTGTTTTGGATGGTTAGCCATTATGGTTACTTTACTAATTGTATATAGAGAATTTTTCTGGTTAGCCCTTCCTGGTACTGTAACTTATTTTGCAAAAGCAATGGACATTTTTTAGTCCACTTGAAAATATATTTAAAGCCTTACTTCTAAATTTGTTGTAAGGCTTTTTTAATTAAATACACCGAATTCATGTCCAATCATTATTTTGACGAGATTATAGAAAAAAGAAGGTCTAACCGAAAGTTTGATGAAAACATAGAAGTACCCAATGAAGTGATTCAAAAAAGCCTTGAGCGCTCCATTTTATCCCCCAATAGTAGCAATATGCAATTATGGGAATTTTATTGGATACAGGACCCTACTGAAAGAGAAAAGTATACTGCATTGTGTTTGGGTCAGTCGGCTGCAAAAACAGCAAAACAAATAGTGGTATTTGTAACCAGAGCAGATTTATGGAAACAACGCGCAAATTGGAATTACGAAAGAGTGAAAGAAGGGATAAAAGGCGAGCCCAATAAATTACAAAAAAGAGGCTTGGATTATTATACAAAATTAATGCCCCTTGCCTACCGTTCCGATATTTTTGGATTTTGGGCATTTGTAAGAAGAAGCATTAGCTTTTTTGGTGGGCTCTCTAAACCATTTTATCGCATGGGTGGAAAAGCAGACCAAAGAGTCACTGTTCACAAGTCCTGCGCATTGGCTGCACAAACATTTATGTTATCTATCGCAGCGGAAGGTTTTGAATCCTGTCCAATGGAAGGCTTTGATGCTAAGCGAGTGAAAAAATCATTGAATTTACCCTCTGGTGCCGAAATCAATATGATTATCGCAGTGGGTAAAGCAACACCCGAAGGTGTTTGGGGACCCAGAAATAGAGTCCCTTATAATGAAGTGGTATTTGTAAGATAGTTGCACGTAAATTTTCATACAAAAGAAAAACATTAATAAATAATAAAGCCTCGAATTTCGAGGCTTTATTATTTATCGTACATAGTGATATGAATACTAATTAATCGCTGGCGTTAAAATGATATTTCTATATTCAATAGGACCATGGTCCCCTTGCATCATCAATGGACCTGGTTCACCTTCCTTACTATCTAACGCGCCACCTGTTACGCCTGGAATTTCTTGTTTGTAAATAACAGTGGTTCCATTTGCAATAACAGTAACCATCCGACCTACTAATTCCACATCAAAGCTTTGCCATTCTCCTGGGGCTTTGGCCATATTCAACCAGGGGTCAATAAAACCATAAATGCCGCCCAAGTATAAACTCATTGGCTCCATTCCTATATTATCTTCAATTTGGATTTCGTAACGTCCCCTTAAATACACTCCACTATTACTTTCTTTTGGATATCTAAATTCAATATGTAATTTAAAATCATTAAAGGTTTTTTCAGTTCTAATATTTGAGCCCGATCTTGGACTGGTTAGAACTCCATCTTTAACCACCCATTGGTTATCTTTACTAGTGGTTTGCCAACCTGTTAAATCCTTACCATTAAATAATGTGATTGGTGTCCCCCATTTAGGTTCAGCGGCTCTCCATAATTTTGGAGCACGCTCCCCTACAAATGCATAGGTTCTTTCATTGGTATTTGTAATCGTCCCCGATAATTTACCATCAGCCAATACACCATTGAATATTAGCTCCTTGTCTGTTTTTTCCCACTGCGCAGGAATATGAAAAAAAACCCTACCATTATTAAATTCCACTTTAGAAATAGGTCTTGCGCTACCGCCTTCCCAAACAAAACGACCAATATATCCATTGATGCCCGTGTGTCTTACTTCCAACCAAGATGCCACCACACGTCCTTCAAAATTTACTGTTAAATCCCAGCGACCTTCAATAGGATCGTTTTCACCAGGTCCATTTGCTTTTAATAAACCAGTTGGTAAAATAAGTAAGGCAACTAATAAAACTTTAAAATAATTTCTCATAAAGCAAGCAGTCGTTTAATGAAGAAACAATTTACAAAAAAAAAGAATTCGGAAAAGAAAAATGTGAGGAATAGAATGTTTAACTCAATTCAATTAATCTTCCGACACCTGAAATACGATTGCTTGTCTATGACGATAAATTACATTACGTCCATTTTGTTGAGCAGGTGTCCAATTGGGTCCCTTTTTAATTACGCGAACCGCTTCGGCTGCAGTTCCATATCCTGGATCATTCTCCGCTTTCACGTCAGAAATGCTTCCATCTCTTGAAACCACAAATGAAACCGTGACAGCATATCTTCCAGCGGGTGCTCCGTTTTCAACAGGTAAATCTCTATTCATTGTTCTTTCCAAAAATCTAACCCATGCACCTTGACCTCCAGGGAAAGTAGATTGAATTTGAACTGAAGTGAAAATTTTATTTGTTTCTTCTTCAGTACTAGCCAACGGATCCTCTAATGAACTTTCTTTAGGCGCAGGATTAGCGTCTTCCCCCATTTCTTCAAATTCATTTCTGCGTTTTTTTTCTAGATATGAAAAAACGATAGGACTTACATTTTCTTGGTTAGGATAAGTTAAACAAACGTATAGAGCTCTTGGATTTGCATAATCCATAACTTGTTGTAATTTAATTTCGTCTCTTCTATCCCATAACTTTTCTGCCTCAGACGGTTTTATTTTTAGATATACAAAATCCATATTATTGGTAATGATATCTATAATTTTAAATTTCCATAATTGCGCATCCGCATCATAGTCCTTATCGGAAAATAAGTATTTAAATCTATTGGTTTTTGATAAATAAACGGCTCCTTCAAATTTTGATAACGCTAATACAATAGGACTCAATAATTCAAACCTTTTGGATTTAAGTTCATTTATCGCTTTCGTTTTCCTTGCCTCAAAGTCAACAGTGGTTTCAAAAGATTTTTTTACAAAGGAAGCATTTAAAGATTTATATTCATTTTCAATATTTTTCTCAGTGTTACTTTTTTGTTCCTTCAAAGTTTGATAAATTAAAAGAGAAGAGTCTGTGTTGCTATAAATATTAGTTTTAATAACCTGTCTCCATTCCTTACTCTCTACAACAGTTTTTTGCGTAGTACTAGTCACATTTTTATTTTCAGTTTTTGTAGTCGCATTATTTGAAGAAGCATTAATAACAACTTTACTTGTACGCGGCGGCGGCGGTGGTGGCAATCTTCTTTGCCCAGTTGCAGTAACATTTATTAGAATGCCTACTAAAACAGGAATGATTACACTAAATTTCATTGAAAATTGAATTTTGATCCTCGAATTTATACATTATATGCCAATATTTTAAAATATAATAATGGAAAGTAGCTGCTTTTTTTAGGCTAAAGTAAAACCAAAAAGAGTTTTTGATAAAATAGCCTAATAAACATATC
>CAIOYQ010000210.1 GCA_903862505.1 uncultured Bacteroidota bacterium | reverse complement strand
GCAAACATGTTACTTATGACGCCGTTTCTTTCACAGGCATGTTATTAGCGAACGAAGCGAGCTATGGTAAAAGAGTAATACCTTCTTATCATTTTGAAAAAGCAAAAGCAATTGTTTCTTTAAGCGCGGACTTCTTAGGTACTTGGTTAAGTCCAGTTGAATTTGCAAGACAATATGCAATAGGTAAAAGAATAGATGAAAAGAATCCTGCAATGAGCAAGCATATCCACTTTGAAACAGTGGCAAGTATGACAGGTTCAAATGCAGATGAAAAATATTTATGTCGTCCTTCAGAAATGGGTACGATTGCCAACGCTTTATTAACTGCTGTTAAAGGGGGTGAAGTAATTGGCGTAGATGCAAAATTAAAAGCGGGTATTGAAGCAGCTGCTAAAGCATTGCTTGCGAACAAAGGCGCTGCATTGGTCGTTGCCGGTAGCAATAACAAAGACATTCAAACGGTGGTGAACGCCATTAACGATGCGATTGGTGCCAACGGAACAACCATTGATTTTGCTACAACATTAAATTACCGTCAAGGTATTGATAGTGATTTTGCAACTTTAGTGGATGATATGAATGCAGGTAAAGTAAACGGAATTTTATTCCACGGTGCGAACCCTGTGTATTCATGGCCTGCTGCGGATAAAGTAAAAGCTGGTTTAGCGAAAGTGAAAACGAAAATTTCATTTAGCAGTAAAGTAGATGAAACAGCGGCGGTATGTAATTATGTAATTCCTGATCATCACTTCTTAGAAAGTTGGGGTGACGCAGAAGCAATTACAGGACATATCTCTTTCATTCAGCCAACTATTGCTCCTTTATTTAAAACACGTGCTTTTCAAGACGCTTTATTATTATGGTCTGGTGATGCAACCGTTTATACGAACTACGTAAAAAATTATTGGTCTGCTAAATTAGGTGGTGAAGCGGGTTGGAATAAAACTTTACAAGACGGTGTGTTGAATCCTGCTACTCCTGTTGCGGCTGCTGCACCTGCTATCAATGCAACTGCTGTTACCGCTGCTGTTGCTGCAGTGAGTGCAATGAAAGCATCTACAAAAATTGAATTGGCATTATACGAAAAAGTGGGTATCGGTGCGGGTCAAGGTGCAAGTAACCCATGGTTACAAGAATTGCCGGATCCTGTTACGCGCGCTACTTGGGATAACTATATTATTATTTCTCCAGCAATGGCGAAGACATTATTGAATATTGATTTAAACAATGCAGGACAAGCCGATGCTTATGAGGTACACCCTCCAAAGCAAGTGGTGAAGTTAACGGTGGAAGGAAAAACAATTGAACTCCCTGTATTAATTATTCCTGGCACGCATCAACAAACAGTGGGTATCGCTGTAGGGTATGGTCGTGCAGAATCATTAGGTAAAGCAGTAATTGGTTCGGGTAAAAATGCATTCCCTTTAGCTTGCATGAATAATGGTACCGTTCAATTTAGTTGTGCCGATGTTACTTTAACACCAACAGGTGCAACGTATCCAGTGGCTTTAACACAAACGCATTTCCGTTATGATACGGCTCAAGGCAATCGTACCGAAGTAATGAAGGAATTAACTTTAGCGGAGTACAAACACAATCCTAAAGAAATTATACATGAGCGTGCTAGTGAATATCGCGGTCAAATGATGGGTGGAGATAAAATGAGCGACGAACAAGTTTTAGAAAACTTTGCAAAAGACGCTACTATCTATCCTGTATATGACAGACCAGGAATTAAGTGGGGTATGAGTGTAGACTTAAACGCTTGTAATGGTTGTGGTGCTTGCGTAGTTGCATGTAATGCAGAGAACAACGTTTCCATTGTTGGTAAACCAGAAGTATTACGTGGTCATGAAATGCATTGGTTACGTATTGATAAATATTTTAGTGGTGATATGGAAAATCCAAAAGTGGTATTCCAACCATTAATGTGTCAGCATTGTGACAACGCTCCTTGTGAAAACGTTTGTCCAGTAGCTGCAACCAACCATAGCTCTGAAGGTTTAAACCAAATGACTTATAACAGATGTATTGGTACACGTTATTGCGCGAACAACTGTCCTTTCAAAGTGCGTCGCTTTAACTGGGCCGATTACACAGGTGCAGATAGTTTCCCTGATAACCAAGAAGGCATTGTGAATGATGTAGTAATGAATATGAATGACGACTTAACAAGAATGGTATTAAACCCAGATGTTACGGTGCGTTCTCGTGGTGTGATTGAAAAATGTTCTTTCTGCGTTCAACGTTTACAAGCTGCTAAATTAGATGCGAAAAAAGATTCTCGTCCAATGGTAGATAATGATATTAAAGTGGCTTGTCAACAATCTTGTCCTACCAATGCAATTATGTTTGGTAATGCAAATGACAAACACAGCGCGATCACTAAAGTACGTGTCGATAATCCAAATCGTTCTTTCTATGTGTTAGAGCAATTACACGTTTTACCGAACGTAACTTATTTAGCTAAAGTAAGAAACGCGGATGAGGCTGAGCACGCTGAAAAAGCAGAAGCAAAAACTGAAAAGAAAGAAGCATAATTAAAATAATTAGAAATCGAATAAGATGCATTTAAAGTACGAATCACAACTGCGCGAACCCTTAGTATACGGTAACAAAACCTATGCTCAAGTAACTGAAGACATTGTGCGACCTATTGAAGCCAAGCCATCTCGTTTATGGTATATTGGTTTTTTCATTGCTGTTACCTTACTTATGTTTGGTGCTTACAGTGTTTATCGCGAGGTTACTTATGGTATTGGCGAGTGGAACTTAAATAAAACCATTGGATGGGGTTGGGATATTACCAACTTCGTATGGTGGGTAGGTATTGGTCACGCAGGTACCTTAATTTCTGCAGTATTATTATTGTTTCGTCAAGGATGGAGAACAGGTGTGAACCGTGCCGCTGAGGCCATGACCATTTTCGCCGTTATGTGCGCGGGTCAGTTTCCTATCTTCCACATGGGTCGTGTTTGGATGGCTTTCTTTGTAATGCCTTATCCTAACTCTCGTGGTCCATTATGGGTAAATTTTAACTCGCCATTATTATGGGACGTATTTGCGATCTCTACGTACTTCACGGTTTCATTATTATTCTGGTATTCTGGTTTATTACCTGACTTCGCAACTGTGCGTGATAGAGCATTTACAAAATTGAGAAAAAAATTATACGGTATCGCTGCTTTCGGATGGACAGGTTCTACAAAGCATTGGCAAAGACATGAAAGTTTATCTTTAGTATTAGCAGGTTTATCTACACCACTTGTATTATCGGTGCACACGATTGTATCTTTTGACTTTGCTACTTCTGTAATTCCTGGTTGGCACACCACTATCTTCCCTCCTTACTTCGTTGCCGGTGCCATCTTCTCTGGATTCGCGATGGTACAAACCTTATTATTAATTGTAAGAAAAGTATTTGGTTTAACAGACTATATCACGATTGGTCACATTGACTTAATGAATAAAGTAATTGTACTTACAGGTAGCATCGTAGGTATCGCATACTTAACTGAATTGTTTATGGGTTGGTACTCTCAAAATAAATATGAGGGCTATACTTTCTGGTATTCTCGTGCTTATTTATTTAGCCCTTATGGCTGGAGCTATTGGGGTATGATGGCTTGTAACGTATTGTCTCCTCAAATTTTCTGGTCTAAGAAAATGAGAAGAAATGTTTTCGTTACTTTCTTTATGAGCATCATCGTTAACATTGGTATGTGGTTTGAGCGTTTCGTAATTATTGTTACGTCATTATATCGTGATTACCTTCCTTCTAGCTGGTCTGTTTACTACAGCCCTAGTATTTGGGAGATTGGTTTTTACGCTGGAACATTTGGTTTGTTCTTTACCTGCTTCTTCTTATTTGCTAAATACTTCCCAGTCATTGCGATTGCAGAAATTAAGTATGTATTAAAGAGAAGTGGTGAATCTTATAAACCAGAATTTGACGCAATTGAAACGCAGCCACTTGATAAATTTGTTCACGATCATGGGCACGCTCATTAATTATTAGTTTAAGAAATATACTATGGCACAAAAGAAATTTGTAGTGGGTTGTTTTGATGATGAAAAAGTATTGTTTCCTGCAGTAAAGCAAGTGCGTACTGCTGGTTATAAAATACAAGACGTGTATACACCGTTCCCGGTGCATGGTTTAGACCACGCTTTGGGTATGCGTGAAACAAGTTTGCATACAGCCGGCTTTATTTATGGTATCACAGGTACCACTACTGCAATTAGTTGTATTAGCTGGATATTCACAAAGGACTGGCCTTTGAACATTGGTGGTAAACCACACTTTGCATTGCCAGCTTGGATCCCGATTATATTTGAGTTAACCGTATTATTTGCTGCCGTAGGAATGGTAATGACTTTTTTGTGGTTATGTCAAATGGCACCGGGTGTTAAAAAACATCATTTCCATAAAAGAGCCACCAACGATTTATTTGTAATGGTGATTGAGTGTACTGAAAAAACAAACGCCGAAGATTTAAAAGCTTTATTGGCTGCGAATGGCGCTGTGGAAACAGACATTCAAGTAGCAGAAGACGGATGGTGGTTTGGTACTTATGATAATGACAATGAAGTTTTGTATAAACAAGTAGCGCACTAATAAACGGGAACGAAAAACGTAAATGAATTAAGCATAATAAGATGAATAAATTTTTAGCAATAACATTGATTCTAACAGTCGTTACATTAACTAGTTGTAGCGATGTGAAGCGCACTCCAGGTTCTGTGTATATGCCAGATATGGCGTATAGCCGTGCATACGAAAGCTATGCCGATCATAGTAATCTTGCAGCAAAAGGAATTAACTACACTGCAAAGCCAGTGGAAGGAACTATTGCGCGAGGTCACGATATGCCTTTTAGCATTCCTATGGATAAAGCAGGCGACACAGTGAATTATGTTGCTTCCAAAGCGGTTCCGAATCCTATAGATTCCATGTCGGTTAAAGAAACTGCGGAAGCAGAGCGTTTATATTTAATTAACTGTGGTATTTGTCATGGTACAAAATTAGATGGCAACGGTCCTTTGTATAAAGACGGCAATGGTCCATATGCGGCAAAGCCTGCTACATTGGTTGGCGATGTTAAATATGAAAGCATGCCTGCTGGACAAATGTTTTATTCAGTTGCGTATGGTAAAAACTTAATGGGTTCTTATGCTTCTCAATTAAGCAGACACCAACGCTGGATGATTATTAAATACATTAAAGACAAACAAGCAGCTGCGACAGCTTCAAAATAAAAATTTTTAAAAGAGAAACGATGGCATCAATAAAAGAGCAATTTGAAATTCCTGGTAAACTAAAAACATGGGCTTATGCTTTAATGGGCATTGGCGGTGCGGCCTTATTGTATGGTATGGTTACCAAAGGATTTAGCAAAGACGAACACGAGCAAGTGCATTTTTGGGGTACTTTAATGTATAACACTATCTTCTGGACTTTAGTGACCAATGCAGCTATGTTCTTTTTATGTTTTAGTACCATGGCACAAGCTGCTTGGATACAATCTTTCCGTCGTATTGCAGAAGCCATCTCTACTTTAGTACCTGTTTTTGGTGCCATTACTTTTGCTGTATTATTGTATGTAGTATTAGGACATAAACATCATATTTACCATTGGTTGGATGCAGAAGCTGTTGCGAAAGATCCTATTTTAAGAGGGAAGACTGGTTTCTTAAATCCTACTTTCTTTATTATCTGGACCACATTAGCGATTGTCTTATGGTCTTACTTTGGATATAGAATGCGTCAAATTTCTCGCGAAGCAGACGAAAATCCAATGGACAAAGAAACCGCTACTAAATTTAATATTCGTAGCATGACCCGCTCAGGATTTTTCTTAGTGTGGTTTGGTTTAACTGTAGCTTCTACTGTTCCTTGGTTATGGTTAATGAGCATTGACGCACATTGGTATTCTACCATGTATAGCTGGTACACATTTGCAAGTTCATTTGTGGCAGGTATGGCACTGATTGCACTTTGGGTTATTTATGTAAAAAATAAAGGCTATTTAGAATTAACTAACCAAGAACATATACATGACATTGCAAAATTCATGTTTGCGTTTTCTATTTTCTGGACCTATTTATGGTTCTCTCAATACATGTTAATATGGTATGCTAATATTCCTGAAGAAACAGTTTACTTTAAACACCGTGTACAAGGTCCTTACAAGCCTATCTTCTTCTTGAACTTAGTCATTAACTTTTTAGCCCCATTAATTATATTAATGAAGCGTTCTGCAAAAAGAAACTTCACATTAGTAGCATTCATGGCCGTACTTATTTTATTTGGACACTGGATAGATTTTTACCAAATGGTAATGGGTAGCTTAATGAAAGAGCACGTTACTTTAGGTTGGTTAGACTTTGGAATTTTAGGATTTTTTGTAGGGGTGTTAATTTTAATGGTAGCACGTTCTTTAGCGAGTAAACCATTGATTGCAAAAAACCATCCGTTCTTAAAAGAAAGTATTATTCACCAAGTTTAATAAAACGAACCAGTACAATTATTGATTTAGTAATAACGAATTAAAGAATTATGAGTTTATATTTATCTATTGCAATCATCGCGCTAATTTTTGTGGTAATTTTCCAAATTGCTAAGGCGAGTGAATATGTATCTATCCTTAAAGGAGAAGAAAACAGTCGTAAACAAAACAACAAAATAAACGGCTTCTTAATGTTTGCGTTTTTGGTGTTGGGCTTTATTGGCGTTTACGTTTGTAATGAATATCTTTTTGATAAAACTTTATTAGCACAGCCAGCTGCTAGTGTTCAAGGTGAGAAGTTGGACCAAATGCTTTGGATTACTTTAGCTATTACAGGTGCTGTATTTATTGCGACTCAATTTTTATTATTTTGGTTCGCGTATAAATATCAAGAAGATGAAAACAGAAAAGTTTTCTTCTTTGCACACAGCACAAAATTGGAATTAATTTGGACAGCGATCCCTGCCATCACTTTAACCGTGTTGGTTGTTTTTGGCTTACGTAACTGGTTCTTTTTTACAGGCGATGCACCTAAAAATGCAATGGTGGTAGAAGTAACCGGAAAACAATTTGGATGGATCTTCCGCTATTCAGGAAAGGATGCAGTATTTGGTAAAAAATATTATAAGAACATTGACCCAGCGACCAACTCGGTAGGTATTATCTGGGATGATAAATATGCACAGGATGATATTTTGACGGAACAAACCATGTATGTAGTAAAAGGTCAACCGGTGAAATTAATTATTGGTTCTAGAGACGTTATTCATGACGTTGGTTTATCTCATTTCCGTTTAAAGATGGATGCTGTTCCTGGTATTCCCACTACCATGTGGTTTACACCGTTATATACAACTAAAGAAATGCGTGAGAAAACGGGCAACCCTAATTTCGCATATGAAATTTCTTGTGATCAAATGTGTGGTAATGGTCACTATTCAATGAAAGGGATTGTTGAAGTAGTAGAACAAGACGAATATGATTTATGGATGGCGAAGCAAAAAGCACAGTACTTAGTTGCTTTTCCGGAAAAGGATCCCGAAGCTGCGAAAGCAGCTGATGCAGAGGGCAAAGTAAATGCAGCTGCTACGGAAGCGGCAAAAGCGCCTGGCGCTAAAAAAGATAGCACCGCTAAAAAAGCGACGGCTAAAATGTAAATTGATCGTATAACAAGAGTATAATAAAAGAATAAACTTATTTAAATAAAAGGTATGAGTCACGAAGCAGCATTACACACACACGAATCTCATGGACATGATGATCATGGTCATCACGAACATCATGATACATTCTTAACTAAATATGTATTTAGTCAAGACCATAAAATGATCGCGAAGCAATTCTTGATCACAGGTATGGTTTGGGCGGTACTTGGTGGATTAATGAGTGTGCTTTTCCGTTTACAATTAGGTTATCCAGATGCTAGTTTTCCTTGGTTAGAATCTATCTTAGGAAAATGGGTGAAAGGTGGTCAAATAACGCCAGAAGCTTATTATGCTTTGGTGACTACACACGGAACGGTGTTGGTATTCTTTGTATTAACAGCCGGTTTGTCTGGTACTTTTGCCAACTTCTTAATCCCTTTACAAATTGGTGCGCGTGATATGGCTTCGCCTTTCATGAACATGTTATCTTATTGGTTCTTCTTTACAGCAAGTATTGTAATGTTGTCTAGTATGTTTGTAGAGACAGGGCCATTTAGTGGTGGTTGGACTGCGTATCCTCCATTGTCTGCTTTAGGGGATGCTTCACCAGGTTCTAAATCGGGTATGGACTTATGGATTATTTCAATGGCCTTATTTGTAGTGTCTTCTTTGTTAGGAGGTCTTAACTATATTGCTACCATTTTAAACATGCGTACCAAAGGAATGAGCATGACCCGTTTACCTTTAACCATTTGGGCATTGTTCTTTACTGCGGTATTGGGTGTATTGTCTTTCCCAGTTTTACTTTCTGGTTTAATCTTATTAATCTTTGATAGAAACTTTGGAACAAGCTTTTATCTTTCTGATATTTTTGTGAATGGGGTAGGTGCATTGTCTAATGAAGGTGGAAGTGCAATCTTATACCAACACTTATTTTGGTTCCTAGGTCACCCGGAGGTATACATTATCTTGTTGCCTGCCATGGGTATGGTGTCTGAGATTATGTCTGTGAATTCACGTAAACCTATCTTTGGTTATATGGCCATGCTAGGTTCTTTATTCTCCATTGCAGTATTGGCCTTCTTAGTTTGGGCACACCATATGTTTGTAACCGGATTAAATCCATTCTTAGGATCGGTGTTTGTATTATTAACTTTATTAATTGCGGTTCCTTCTGCGATCAAAGTATTTAACTGGTTAACGACTTTGTGGAGAGGTAATATTCGTTTCACCCCTGGTATGTTATTCTCAATTGGTTTTGTGAGCTTATTTATCTCCGGTGGTTTAACAGGTATCTGGTTAGGAAACGCTGCTTTGGATATTCACTTACACGATACGTATTTTGTAGTTGCGCATTTCCATATTGTAATGGGTGTGGCTTCTATGTTTGGTATGTTTGCGGGTGTGTATCACTGGTTCCCTAAAATGTATGGTCGTTATTTAAATAACTCTTTAGGGTATATCCACTTCTGGGTGACCATGGCAGGTGCGTATTTAATTTTCTGGCCAATGCACTATGAAGGTTTAGCGGGTATGCCTCGTCGTTATTTCGATTTTAGTATTTGGGAAAGTTTCAAGCAATTTGCTGAATTGAATAAGTTTATCACAATTGTTTCAATGATTGTGTTTGCTACTCAAATTTTATTCTTAATTAACTTCTTCTATTCTGTATTCAAAGGGCGTAAAGTAACGACTCTAAATCCTTGGGAATCTAATACTTTAGAATGGACTACACCAATTAATCCGGGTCACGGTAACTGGCCTGGTGAAATTCCGGAAGTACATCGTTGGCCTTATGACTATGGTAAGGATGGTGTTGACTATATCCCACAAACAACTCCAGTGGGCGAAAACGAGTCAAGCCACTAATTAAAAATGTGAAAGCAACTTTAAAAAATTACGGACAGTTGATGAAGTTTACACTCAGTTTTACTGTAGTGTTTACTTGCGTAATTTGTTTTCAGTTGGCACCCAATGTGGTCGGCTTTGATTGGTTTAATATTTTATTGTTGACTTTTGCGGGCTTATGTATTACAGGTAGTGCCAATGCCATTAACCAGGCAGTGGAAAAAGACACCGATGCATTAATGAAACGCACTAGCAATCGCCCTGTAGCTGCTGGAAGGCTTACACAAAATCAAGCATATACATTTGCACTTATCACGGGGGTATTGGGTGTGGGCTTAATGCTTTATTTTAATATTGCATCTGCATTACTTTCTGCGTTTAGTTTATTTTTATATGCATTTATATATACGCCGCTTAAAAAAGTAAATTCTATTGCTGTTTTAGTGGGTGCTTTTCCGGGTGCGATTCCTTGTTTAATAGGATGGGTAGCTGCTACCAATGAATTTAGTGCGGGAGGATGGATTTTATTATTGATTCAATTTTTATGGCAATTCCCACATTTTTGGGCCATTGCTTGGGTATCACATGCCGATTATTCTAGAGTGGGCTTTAAATTATTGCCAGCGAAAGAAGGGCCAACACGTTTTACTGCATTGCAATCTATCATGTATGCAGTGTTAATGGTGCCCATTGGATTTCTTCCTCATTATTTAGGCATGACTGGAACTTTTAGTATGTGGGTAGTGTTGGTTGCGAATATTTTTATGGTGGTTCAATGTGTGAGATTGTATCAAGACATGGGGGTACCTGCTGCAAGACGTGTAATGTTTAGCAGTTATATTTATTTACCCATTGTTTATTTATCACTATTGGCCGACAAATTATAAATTGGAAATTTTTTTAAATATTTTTTATGTCAACAGATATGAACCTTGAAAAGAAAAAAAGCCATCCCTATCAGTTTTACTTATGGGGTGGACTCGGAAGTATTGTGATGATGTTTGCTGGCTTAACAAGTGCTTATATTGTTAAGAAGAGCCAGGCCAATTGGTTGGATTTTGATCTACCTAATATCTTCCTAGTATCTACGGGGGTGATTTTACTAAGTAGCTTTACCATTCAGATGGCGGTAAAAAAGTTTAAAGAACAAAACGAAAATCAGTACCGAGGCTTTTTGGCGATAACGGCCATTTTTGGGATCCTTTTTATTGTTTTACAGATACAGGGTTTTATGCAATTGGAAGCCAATAGTATTGCCTTAACAGGGGCAAGAAGCAATTCAGCGGCCTCTTTCTTATTTGTGATCACTGGATTGCACCTTTTACACGTAATAGGGGGTGTAATTGCCCTTATAGTGGTTAATTTAAAGGCTTTTTCGGCTAAAACTGACAAAAATAACGACCTGCCGGTTAAATTAATTTCAAGCTACTGGCATTTTGTAGACATATTGTGGGTGTACCTTTTTGTATTCCTATATTGGGTAGGCTAAACCCAAAAAAAGTAGGGTATTTTTAAGTAAATATCCTTGATAGCCAATATTTTTGCACTGAAATAGAAACAGCACATGTCAAATGTAACAACGGCTTCCACAAAGGAAGCAAAATGGTGGAATGGAGGGAAAAGTCCCTTTGATGTTGAATACGGAAAAGTAATGATGTGGTACTTTTTAATGAGTGATGCCTTTACTTTTGGGGCCTTCTTAATTTCTTATGGTACCGTACGTTTTTCTACAAATGGATGGCCTGACCCGAACCTGGTATTTAAAAGTTTCCCTTTTGCACCAGAAGGTGTGAATGCACCATTGGTGTTTGTATCTGTCATGACTTTCATTTTGATTGTAAGTTCTGTAACCATGGTGTTGGCCGTGCATGCAGGAAAAATGATGGATAAAAAAGGGGTGGTTAGAAATATGATTTGGACCATTATTGGTGGTATTGCTTTCTTAAGCTGTCAAGCTTGGGAATGGAATCACTTACATCATGAAGGTGCTTGGTGGGGTTTAAATCCATTTATCAATGCAGATGGTACAGCTTCAACAACTAATTTTACCAACTTCTTCTTTACCATTACAGGATTTCACGGGTTCCACGTTTTTAGCGGGGTGGTGATTAATATTATCATGTTAATTATGACTTTACTGGATAAGTTTGAACAAAGAGGTCATTATTTAATGATTGAGAAAGCGGGATTGTACTGGCACTTTGTAGACCTAGTGTGGGTATTTGTATTCACTTGCTTCTATTTATTATAAACAAACTGTAACTCTTATTTGAGTTTAAAATATTGAAAAAAGATATTCTATGTCACAAGATACACACACTGAACACCATGATGTAATTGCAGAAATCAAGAAAGTAACCATCATCCTTTCTGTACTTACTATTGTTGAATTGATATTGGGTTTTTGGATGATTGGAGTTACATCCCCAGGTTTACGTTTAGGCATTAAGGGCGTTATTATTATTTTAATGATGGCAAAGGCATTTTATATAGTTGCTTACTTTATGCACTTGAAACATGAGTTAAAAAACTTAATTATGACCATTATCGTGCCTTTGGCATTATTTATATGGTTTATTATTGCGTTTTTAGCGGACGGTAATTCTTTCAGAAACTTACGCAACGATTACGATCGTAATTTTAAAGAGCAATCTACAATCAAAGTGGAGAAGAAGGAGCATGCCGGGGCGCATGGTGCAGACGCTAAAGGAGAAGGTGCAAAAGCGACTGATGAAAAAGCAGGCGCAAAAGAAGGCGAACACAAGTAGTCAAAAATAAAATAATTCAAAATGAGTCTCTTGCCGGAGGCTCATTTTTGTTTCTTAACTTTAGGTATTAAATTTTTACCATGTCAAAAAAATCGGCTTACGGTTTAATCATTGCACTTTTAATTCCAGTACTTTGTTACTTGTGGTTAAAATCTGCAAGTGAAACTGCTGTGGCCATGCCAGGTCATCCTTTTGAGCCCGATACGGTAATGCAGTCTGTGGTAAAAGGAAAAATTCAAACCGATACCGTTTGGCATACGACTAAAGATATTCGTTTGGTGAATCAAATGGGAGATACAGTGAATCTGTATGATCAAAGAGGAAAAATTATCATACTTGATTTATTCTTTACTAGCTGTGGTAGTATTTGCCCAAAGCTTACTACCAATATGGCTAGATTGCAACAATCTTTTATGAAAGGTGGGAATACCAGAAAAAAACAAGTAGATACCAGCATTGTTCAATTCATATCTATGACAGTGGATCCTGCAAGAGACAGTGTTCCAGTGATTAGGGAATATGCCAATAGCATGGGGGTAATTTCGGATAATTGGTGGTTGTTAACGGGCAATAGAGACTCTATTTACAATTTTATTTTTCAAGAATTGAGATTAGACAAATTTAGCGACGAGCCAGTGAGCCCCGACTTTGTGCATACTAGTCGTTTTGTATTAATTGATAAAAACATGCAAGTGCGTGGTTATTATAATGGGTTGGATTCCACCTCCTTATTAAAGTTGGCTAAGGATGTAGGGTATATTATGTTGGAGAAAGACAAGAAAAAGAAAAGTAAAGTATTCCAACAAATTATAGACCTAAGTTGGCTATGGCTTATTATAGCTGTTTTGGTTGGTGGGTTTGTTTATTATTTTACCAGCACCCGTCAAAAAAATTAATTTCATAAAAATAGATTCTATGTTAGCACCTTCTATTCAAAAGAACGACAAGAAAGCAAAATTATTAATTGGTGTTTTTTCTGTGGTCGTATTTGTAGCGGTTACTTTTTTAAGCAAGTTCACTCTAAATGTAGAATTGCCTTTTGACAAACACATTTTTGCTTTAGCCAATGCGGTAATTAACACAGCAGTTTGTATTTTATTAATTGCCGCTTTGTTTGCGGTTAAAAATAAAAAATTTCAATTACACAAAAGCATAATGCTGATAGCTATGATGCTGTCGGTGTTGTTTTTGGTTACCTATATTGCGCATCATTTATTTGCCGGGGAAGCACGCTTTGGAGATACTAATTTTGATGGCAATGTGGATGCGGCCGAAGCTGCGTTGGTGGGAAATACAAGAGCCTTTTATTTGATTTTACTAACTACCCATATCATTTTAGCAGCTACTAGTTTACCTTTTATTTTATTTACAGCTTATCGTGGATTAACTGGAGAATATGCTCAGCATAAACGCATGGCAAAACGTATGTGGCCTATTTGGTTTTATGTTGCTGCAACAGGACCGTTGGTATATTGGATGATTCATCCTTATTATAACTAATGGAACTATAAAACGAGTTCAATAGCTGGGTCCCAAAATAATTTATCAAAGTCCACTACGGTTTCGTTTTGGACTTTTATTTTTTCTTTCTCCAATAGTGCTTGCATTTTAGTGGGCGTTTCAAAATGTGCTTTACCGGTGAGCATGCCGTTTCTATTTACCACTCTATGTGCGGGTACTTTAGGTTTTACACCATGCGAGGCATTCATAGCCCAACCTACCATGCGTGAACTTCCACCCGTTCCAATATATTTTGCAATGGCCCCATAGCTAGTAACACGACCCTTTGGTATTAAACGTACGATATCAAATACGTTTTGAAAAAAGTCCTTAGTCTTTGGGGTGTATTGCATCTAAACTATTTTTAGAAAGTGATTCTCTAATGAATTTCGCGCGCGTTTTGATAGGTTCCGGCACTGCCTCATAATCAAATGGACAATGCAAGCAAGCATTCCCACAACAGTGGCCTCTTGCCTCATGATAAGCTGCGGTGAACACCCAGTTTCCGTTTGGGTCAATATAATAATCTACATCTTTGATCATGCTTTTTAATTACTTGGTATTGATGACTTTCTATTCCATGGCTTGTTTTCCATTGCGCGCCAAGCTATCGTGGGTTTCGGTCACTTCAAATTCCGCAATGATATCTTTTAATTTTTCATCCAATTCTATTGAGAGTTCCTTGTCTAATTTAAATTGAATATAGTGAATGCGATTACTGCTTGCAATATTTAATCCTTCGTAATAAGTTTTAATCGTACAACGTTCGTCCCATTGCTCGGATTGCATAAATTCGGATCCGTATACATCATCGGTAGCGGTGAGTAAAGTAAGTCCAAATAGTTCAATGACCGTTTTAGTAAACAGGTATAAATTAGGACTATCTGTTTTTAAATGTAGGATACCACCTGGTTGTAAGAACTGCTGGTATAAACGTAAAAATTTTGGATGTGTTAAACGTTTTTTTGCTTTAGAAACTCTTAGTTGAGGATCGGGAAAAGTAATCCATATTTCATTCACTTCATTTTTGGCAAAATATTGCGTTACCTGATCTATTTGTGTTCTCACAAATGCCACATGCTTTAAACCGTCTCGGTTAGCGATACTAGCACCTTTCCAAATTCTATTTCCTTTTATATCTAACCCCACAAAATTTTGATTTGTAAACATACGGCCCAAACCCACGGCGTATTCGCCACGGCCACAAGCTAGTTCTAATACCAGGGGTTTTGTAGGTTGAGAAATGGCTAAATCGTTTAATGAAATATTATTGGTACCCTTTGCGAGCTCCTGAAAAAACGCATTCCACTTGCCGGGCATACCCTGCGGGTATTCCAACACATTTTCATATTCTTTTATCGCCGCAAACTTGATTAATTTTTTCTGCCCCATGTTGCAAATATACTTCCTAGAAAGGATTCTATGAGAATAATAGGTCACTTTATTTTTCATTTTTAAATAATTACACGTACATTTATTATACAAAATACACGTGTAATGAAAACTAAATTAACCCTTGTTATGGAAGACGAGGTAATATACAATGCGAAAAAGTATGCCAAGAAAAAAGAGGAAAGTCTTTCTTCTTTGGTTGAAAATTATTTAAAAGCTGTTGCTAATGATGAAAAATCTACAAAAAATAAAAAAAGTTCACCCAAAAAATTAAATCCAAAAGTAGCAAAATTGAAAGGTGTATTAAATATTCCTAAGAATTTTAACTATAAAGAGGAGCTTGGAAATATATTATTAGAAAGATACAATAAACTTAAATGAAAAACATTTTTATAGACACCAATGTTATTATCGATTTCCTTGGTAATAGAGAATCATTTTCAAATTCTGCAACAGAATTATTTGATTTATACGCAGATAACAAGAAAAAAATATTTGTATCTGCAACATCTTATACCAATGTTTATTATTTATTGTATAAGCAAATTAAATCTCATAAAACGGTCATATCCTTATTATCTACTTTATTTGAAATAACAGAACTTATAGATACCAATAATAATATTATCAATCAATCCTTACATTCTGAATTTTTAGACTTTGAAGATGCTATTCAATTTTATGCAGCATTATCTAATAAGAAAATTGATATGATTGTGAGTAGAGACAAAAAAAGCTTTAAAAAAAGCTCATTACCTGTAATGGATGTTGAGCAAGCGCTTCGTGTTTGTTTGCAATAATTATTTAATGTTTCATTAATTGAACAGCCTTCTGTGCCACAATAGGCGCTATGGCTACACCCATCCCACTCATGCGCACAGCGCAGTATACATTGGGTTGTAACTCCTGGATGATTGGTTTTTTTATTGTGCCCATACCCATGGTACCACTCCACCTGAATTCGATTTTTGGTTTCTTGGATCCCTTAGGCAGTATACGCTTCAGCATAAAATCCTCCAAAGTTTTTTGAATGAGTTTAGAGGTTTCTAGAGAAGTGGTTTTTTCGTTTTTAAAATCTTTATTTCTAGCCCCGCCTAATAATAATCGGTTGCCAATATTTCTGAAATAATAGAATCCTTCGTCAAAATGAAAGGTTCCTTTAAATTTTAAATTAGGAATGGGTTCCGTTACAAATACCTGACCTCTTGCAGGAACTACATCCAATGCCGGCAATAATTGTTTGGCGAAGCCATTGGTACAAATTAATAATTGCTTGGTTTCTAAGTTGGCTTCTAAATTTGTTTTTAGAGTTACTCCATTTTTATGAGACTTAAATTTTTTCACCTCAGTATTAAATAATATCTGCACCCCTTTTGCTTGCACTTCTTTTTGCAATGCCAATACCAATTTCGCTGAATTTAATTGCCCTTCAAATGGACTGTAAGCCAATGCATTTATTTTTTGAAAACCTAATTTCTTTATTTGATTTGTTTCGTTTGTATAAATAGGAAGATACTTTCCGTTTTTCTTTGGTGTTTTTAAAACAGGCGCTAACACTTTATTTAAATAGGCAATATCGGTATCTAATTTACTTATGTCATATTTGCCATCTTGTTCAAATAATTCATAACCACCAAATTGATCATAATCAATGTCTGACTTGCCAAATACTTTTTGAATTCTTTGTAATCCATCAAAACGCATCTTCACTGTCTCCAACATATTGTCTTCGCCCATTAATTGTACATCATATATTAATTCCGACACGCTTCCAAAACAGCTAAACCCCGCATTGCGTGTGCTGGCTCCGGAGGGGATGACTCCACGCTCAAGAATGGTGATGTTTAATTTTGGATTTTTATGAATCAGTTCATAAGCAGTCCATAGCCCAACAAAACCACAACCAATAATGACTACGTCTTTTGGAGCGTAGTAAGTGGATTGCTCCCATACTGATATTGCCATAACCCTAAGTTTAGGATACAAATATCCTCATTCCCCTTGATTGCGCCTAAAATGTTCCGTTTTATTTCGGATTTTTGAATTTTTAGACAAGCGTCTTCTGTTCATTTGGGTGACCTTTTTTTATTTATATTTGTTTATACACCTGGACTTTGTTCAGGAGCTATTTAGAACTTATAGCTGTAATGATTCAAAAATAATTTTATGAAAAAAGTATGCTTATTTATTTTACTATCTTTTTCTATGTTAGCAGTTGATGCACAAACCAAGAATGAATTGGCAGTTCAAGCTGCTGTAAATAAATTAATTGCTGCTATGATTTCTGGGGGTAGGTCAGATTTAGAATCGGTAGCATCAGCTCATTTAAGTTATGGACATTCGGGAGGACTTGTGGAAGGAAGAACAGAATTTGTAGAAAAAATTGCCAGTGGTAAATCCGATTTTGTAACTATTGATATCAGCGAACAAACCATTGAAATAGTTGAAAACATTGCTATAGTGAGACACACATTTAATGCAACTACTAATGATGGAGGTAAACCTGGCGTGGTTTATTATGCACTTATTGGTTCCAAAAGTGAATGTGATAGAAGATTAATGTAGAATTTCTTATATTTAGTATACAAAATGTATACTATGAAATCTGCAAAAGCTTGTCTGTTATTTACTTTATTCCTGATTGGGTTTACATTTCAGGCAATTGCCCAAAAGCAATTTAAAGCATTACTAGTAACCACTACGAGAGGGTGGCATCATGAATCTATTCATGCTGGTGTATTGGCTATACAGCAACTTGGTGTAAAGCATCAATTTCAAGTAGATTTATTTGAAGACAATTATAGCTTTAATGATAAAACATTGGCTAATTACCAAGTAGTTATTTTTTTAAATACTACCGGTGATATTTTCAATGAGCAGGAGCAAAAAGCAATGGAGCGTTTTATACAATCTGGGAAAGGATTTATGGGCATACATAGTGCTTCCGATACAGAATATGACTGGGAATGGTATACCAAACTAGTGGGTAGAATGTTTGTGATACATCCAGCTATTCAAAGCGCAAGATTAAATGTTTTAGAATCACGCTTCCCAGGTTTAGAGGGATTTGCAAATAATAAACAATGGACCGACGAGTGGTATGAGTTTGGTCCGGATAAAGTACAAGGTTTAAAAACAATCTTAGCGGTAGATGAAAGTACTTATAATCCAATAGCCAATTGGGATGCGAATCCTAATAGAGCATCAGTTGCAGGTAAAGGGATGGGTACCTTTCACCCCATCGCCTGGTATCAAAACTTTGACGGAGGTCGTTCCTTTTATACAAACCTTGGCCATTTACCAAGCAATTATACCGATCCAACTTACTTAAGCCATATTGCTGCAGGTATTATTTGGGCAGCAACCGGAAAAAAATAATGCTGTTTGAAATTTAACTTTCTAATGTTACTAACAAAGCATAAATATTTGAATGATGCGGTTAAATAAATATTCTCTTTTCTTTCTTCTATTGCTCTGCTTTAGTAATATTAAGTTGCTTGCTCAAGAAACTGCATATAGTGATTTAGGAGCAGGTGAGATTAAGAAAGATTGGCTAATTGACAATCATCATTATACAGCACAAATCATTACAAAGGACAATCAAATTATCTTGGATAATGGATTATTAAGAAGATCTTTTTTAATCCGTCCTAATTTGGCTTGTATTGATTATACGAATTTGACAAATGGTCAACAATTATTAAGAAGCATTGAGCCCGAGGCCAATATTGTTATTAATAAAACTAATTATGCTATTGGTGGACTTCATGGTCAAAAGGAAAAAGCTTATTTAAATTTAAACTGGGAGCAAAGCTTGTATGCAATGGATGCTGATTTTTATTTTACTAACTACACCATTACGAACATTGATAGTTTTGTAAAATATAATCCCCAAACATGGATACCTGCTAATTATAGCCCATCAGTTCAAAAATTTAAAGGGAAGCAACTGGTCTTACATTTTGCTTCTAAATTGCCTGCATTAAAAGGCTTTATAGTGAATGTACATTATAATATTTATGATGGTTTACCTTTATTATGTAAGTGGGTCACTATCCAAAATGGTGCTGATGCAGTTGTTGTAGACAGAGTGGTAAACGAAGTGCTTGGTTTAGTGGAAGAGGAAAGTGCAGTGGTAGGGAAGCCCGAAGAAATGAAAAAGCAGCACGGTATTTATATTGAAACCAATTATGCTTTTAATAATTCTATGCGTTATGATATTAGTGATCATACCACGCATTGGGAAATGGATTCCACCTATACTTCACAAGTAAATTATAATTATCAAACTCCTTGTTTATTAAAAGTATATCCCGATAAAGCTCCTGGTATTGAATTGGCTCCAAATGAAAAATTCACTTCCGTTAGAACCTTTGAATTATTAATGGATAGTTATGATCGAACCAGAAGAGGCTTGATGATTAAAAAAATGTATCGGACTATTGCACCTTGGGTTACACAAAACCCCATTTTCATGCACTTGGTGAGTAAGAACGACGCAGAGGTGAAAGCTGCAATTGATCAATGTGTGGCCACTGGATTTGAAGCAGTGATTTTAAGTTTTGGAAGCCACTTAAATATGGAAGACAGTAGTACACAAAATATAAATAGATGGAAGGCTTTAGCAGACTATGCACATCAAAAAAATATTTTACTAGGTGGTTATTCTTTATTTAGCAGTAGAACCATTAGTCCCCAGGATGATGTGATAGATGCCAAAACAGGTAAACCAGGTGGCGCTTTTTTTGGAAATGCGCCCTGCTTTGGAAGTAATTGGGGGCTGGGTTATAGAGATAAGATTGTAGATTTTTTCAAACAAACGAAATTTGATATTTGGGAAAACGATGGGCCTTATCCTGGGGATGTATGTGCATCAACCACGCACCCAGGGCATAAAGGGTTGGATGATTCTCAATGGAAGCAAATGAATATCCAAAAGGGGTTGTACCAAACTTTAAATTCAATGGGTGTTTATATTAATGCACCGGATTGGTATTTTTTAGATGGCACCCATAAAATTGCAGTAGGGTATAGAGAGGTGAATTTTTCGCTTTCACGTGAACAACAAATTATTTTAAACCGTCAAAATATTATAGATGGCACTAAGGAAAAAACACCTTCTATGGGTTGGGGTTTTGTTCCACTTACAAAATATCAGGGTGGCGGGCCGGAAGCGGTATTAGAACCATTACAGGATCATATCAAAGACTATCAACAATTAATGGTGCAATATTTTGGAGCAGGTGTACAGGCTTGTTATCGAGGCCCAAGATTATATGATACAGAAATTACCAGAAATATGGTGCGTAGCACAATTGATTGGTATAAAAAATATCGTACTATTTTAAATGCAGATATTATTCCTTTAAGAAGAGCTGATGGTAGAGATTGGGATGGATGGATGCACGTAGATCCTTCTGGTACTGATAAAGCTTTTATCATGTTCTTTAATCCTACGCTAGCACCGATGACTAAAACACTTACAATCCCATTGTATTATACTGGAATGAAAGGAACGGCTACTTTTATGGACGATTTGGGTGCCACCAAAAAATACACATTGGGTGTAGATCACAATATTCAAATAACGGTAACCATTCCTGCAAGCGGTTATAAGTGGATGGTGATTAATTAGTTGAAAAATACTTCGTCTACAAAAATCCATGCAGGGGTTCCTTTACCAGGATGCCAGTTAGGTATCTGCTTTAAGTTGCGAATGGTAAATTTATAAAAAGGATATGCCGAACCCTTGTCTACTTTTACTTTAAAGGATTGCAATTGATTGATATTTGTTTCCTTGGTATAGGCTTTGGTGATGAAACTAAAGTCTACAGACTGCAATGGTTTATATGTTTTGCCGTCCATGCTTGCCTCCACTTGAATAGACTGAATAGGAAATATATAACTGCCCGTATTGATGAGGCTATTAAATATTACTTCATTCATTTGGGTAGCCGTTTTAAATTGCATCACAAATTCCATATTGGTTTTATCGTACCCCAACCATTTTCCATTTCCAAAATTCATTTCTCCTAGTTCATGATCAATGATTGTATTTCCACCATTAGCAATATATTTAGGATCCGGTTGCGTAAGCAATACAATTGAGTCTGCACTTAAGGAAGACTTATAAAAGGTTTGCTGCACCATATCACTAGATATCCATCCTTTTTTAAACACTTTTGTTTTTACCGTCGTGTTCTTATTTAGTTGTAAAGGGGTAGTATACGTTGGACTGTTTATGCTATCTGGTTCCGAATCGTCAATAGTGTATTTAATGGTGACACCGTTTAAAAAATGCTTAATGGGAACCGTTATATTGTCGGTGATAATGGTGCTATCCTGTTGTATAGTAGGCTTATTGAGCTTCATGATAGAATCCTCCAAATTATCGCCAACATTAAATTGAATTGCAGGGTACTTGGTAATTAAAGGGCTCAGGTCTTTTTTATATAATCCGTTCGCCCATAATTGCACTTTTTGAATAGCACCAGATTTAATAATGGCCTCCAGCTTATTATTGTCAATGTTCATTCCTGCTAAGGACAATGACTTTAGCTTTTTTAATGCACTCAATCCCTGTATGTCTTCTATTTTTAATTTAGAATAATTTAAATTCAATTTCTCCAAATTG
>CAIOYQ010000209.1 GCA_903862505.1 uncultured Bacteroidota bacterium | reverse complement strand
TAATTGGCTTGCAATAGCGGTCGCTAATTTTTGGCCATCCATGGCAGCACTTACAATGCCACCCGCATACCCTGCACCTTCTCCACAGGGGTATAAGTTTTTCACTTGGGGATGCTGAAAATTATCGGCGTCTCGGGGTATTCTTACGGGTGAGGAGGTTCTGCTTTCTGTAGCTACTACAATTGCATCATTGGTATAATATCCTTTCATCTTTTTACCGAATGCTTTGAATCCTTCCTGTAAAGTTTGGAGTACAAAGTTGGGTAAAACACTGGTCATGTCGGCTGCATGAAGTCCCGGTAAGTAACTGGCATCGGGTAGATTTTCCGAGATTTTATTAGTACAAAAATCTACCAACCTTGCAGCTGGAGCAATTTGTAATCCACCACCCATTTCAAATGATTTATTTTCTACATATTGTTGAAAATCAAGTAATAATAATGGGTCCGCATAATTAATACTAGATTTTAAATTACGATTATTTTGACCCTGTTTTGCCAAAAATTCACCTGCTGTGGCTAAGTCTATTTGAACCACCATGCCGCTATTGGCATAAGGATTATCTCTTTTACTTGGGCTCCATCCATTCACCACAATTTCTCCTGGAGCAGTGGCTGCGGGGGCAATGATTCCACCTGGGCACATACAAAAACTAAACACGCCACGGTCGCTTACTTGCTCCACCAAACTATAAGCAGCAGGGGGTAAGTTGGGACCTCGGACGGCACAATGATATTGGATGCCATCTATGATAGATTGTGGATGTTCCACCCTCACCCCAAGGGCAAATGGTTTGGCTTCTATTAATATGTCCTTTTCTTTGAGGAGCATAAAAATATCTCTAGCTGAATGCCCGGTAGCAAGAAGTAAAGCTTCCGTTGGAAAATGGTCTCCATCAGAAGTAATGGTTTCTTTAATTTCCCCATTTATAATGACTAGGTCTACTAGCTTTTTCTCAAACAACACTTTTCCGCCACTGCGTTCAATTTGTTCCCGCATTTCAGAAATGATATGAGGAAGTTTATTGGTGCCAATATGGGGGTGGGCTTCATATAAAATACGCTCGTCGGCCCCAAACTGATAAAAGAGTCTTAGAATCTTATCAATGCTTCCGCGCTTATTGCTTCGGGTATATAATTTACCATCACTATAGGTTCCTGCCCCACCTTCCCCAAAACAATAATTGCTTTCTGGGTTCACAATACCTTCTTTATTTAGTTTGGCTAAATCGCGACGACGAGCACGGACATCTTTACCTCTTTCTAATACAATGGGCCTTAGTCCTAATTGAATACATTCAAGTGCGGCAAATAAGCCAGCCGGTCCTGCTCCAATAATGATCACTTCCTTTGCATTATTGGGTAGGGTAGGAAATTCAATTTTATCTTGGAAACGGTTGCTGGGAGGTTCGTTTATAAATGCCAGAATGGTAAGGTTTATCCAAACCTGTTGGCGACTTCTTGCGTCTATAGATTGTTTGAGCATATGATAGCCCGAAATGGCTTCTTGTTTTTGTCCAATGGCTTGGGCTAAAATAGATACAAGATGGGAAGCATTGGCTGCCTCCTCGGGCTTAACGCGAAGTTGAATGGTCTTTTGCATGGGTTAGGTTTTTATCCTAAAAAAATGCCGGAGTGCTTTTGTGAAGCAATTATTTAAAAAGGAAGGTCATCCCCTGATTCGCCTGGAGGCATATCAAAGTAGGTATTTTCAGTAGGGGCAGTATCTCCACCTAAGGAAACGGCTTCCATACGCCAAGCATCAAGGTTGGTAATATAGTTGTCCTTGCCATCTTTATTCCATTTAGACCCTTTAATATTAAACAACACTTTTACAGTGTCCCCTAAGTTAAAGCGATCAGGCATAGCGGTTCTATCTTGAACACATTGAAATTTCACATAATTGGTAATGATCTTACCATTGATATCGTCTGTCTTTTCAATCACAAATTCTCTGGTCTTGAAGGTTTCTTTTCTTTGTACCGTGTCGTATTTGGCAATTAATTTACCGGTTAATTCGTAGCTCATAGTTATAATTAAGTAGGTAAAGGTAGGGTAAAAGCTTAAAACTTTGTATCCCTAGATATAAAAGCAAATAGGCATTCGTTTTTGATATAAAAAAAATACTTAAAAAAAAGTGGATAAAGTCTCTTTTTGTTAGAAATTACTTTATCTTGAACGCCTGTTAAAATATCGAAATAGGGGTCAAATGGAGTGTTTTGGGGACATGTAAAAAAAACCAAATAAAAAAGTTTTTTTTTCAACAATTCTTTTGAATATTCGCATTCTGATTAACAATTCGATCATATCAGACAAAGGGTAGAACAATCTTTTTTTCACTATATAAAGGGTTCATAAGTAAAATGGCTAAGAGCGCAGAATTAATTTGGAGCAATTGTCTAAAAATCATCAAAGATATTGTCGAATGGCAACACTTTAAAACATGGTTTGAACCAATTCAACCCGTTGACTTAAAAGACAACGTATTAATGATACAGGTGCCTAGCCAATTTTTTTATGAGTACATCGAAGAGCATTACGTTAATTTATTAGCCAAAACCCTTAAGCGTGAATTAGGAAAAGAAGCAAGATTGGAGTACCGTATTATGGTGGACAGCGGTAACAACAAAAAAGGATCCATGGATTTGCCAGCAAGTGGCATGAAAACATACAATAACAACGAGATGAATTTCCCGTTGGTAATTGATAGTCCTGTAAAGAATCCGTTTGTGATTCCAGGGTTAAAGAAAATGCAGATTGACCCTCAATTAAACCATAATTACACATTTGATTCTTATATAGAAGGCGATTGTAACAGGGTAGCGCGCCGTGCTGGTAAAACAGTGGCCGAAAAACCTGGGGCCAACTCCTTTAACCCTTTGGTAATTTATGGTGGGGTAGGTTTGGGTAAAACTCACTTAGCACAAGCCATTGGAAACGACGTAAAACGCGTGCATCCAAATAAAGTGGTTTTATATGTGAGTTCAGAAAAATTTATTAATCAGTTCCAAGATCATAGTCGCAATAACGCGATCAATGACTTCATACATTTCTATCAATTAATAGATGTATTAATTATTGATGATGTACAGTTCTTTAATAGAGCTGAAAAATCTCAGGATGCATTTTTCGCCATCTTTAACCACTTACATCAAAGTGGTAAGCAGTTGGTGTTAACTTCTGATAAAGCACCTAAGGATTTAGAAGGATTACAAGAACGTTTATTAAGTCGTTTCCGTTGGGGTTTGAGTGCCGATATTCAAGTGCCAGACTACGAAACGCGTATTGAGATATTAGAGAAGAAGATGAAGGCAGATGGCTTAGAAATGCCTAAGGAGGTAGTGAAGTATGTGGCATATAATATCAATACCAATGTTAGAGAATTGGAAGGTGCCTTAATATCCTTATTAGCGCAGTCTTCATTGAATAAGAAAGAGATTGACGTTGAATTAGCAAAGAAGGTGTTACGCAACTTTGTGAAAACAAGTAGCAAGGAAATTACGATTGATGCAATTCAAAAAATGGTTTGTGAATTCTTTGAAGTGCCTTATGATAAGTTATTACAAAAAACACGTAAGCGTGAAATTGTACAAGCACGACAAATTACCATGTACTTAGCAAAAGCGTTTACAAAGAACTCATTAAAGACCATTGGGGAACACTTTGGTGGTCGCGATCACACTACAGTGATACACTCTTGCCAAACGGTGAAGGACTTAATGGATACCGACTCTATGTTTAGAGAGAATGTAATGGAGTTAACGCAGAAGGTGCAGTTGGCTGCGATGTAGTTAAAAATCAAATAAGTAGCACAAAAGTGGGTGCTTGAAAAATATAATGGACCGGAACGAACTTTATTTAGTTTATTCCGGTCTTTTTTTAGGAATTTAAAGAAACCCTGCTTATTTTTGCAGCCCTCGAATGAGGTCCGGAGGAGAGGTGGATGAGTGGCTGAAATCAGTAGTTTGCTAAACTGCCGTACGGGTTAAACTGTACCAAGGGTTCGAATCCCTTCCTCTCCGCACTTAATTTTAGTTCTTTTTGTTTTTATTTTGAGATGATCACCGGTTTAAAATATTTATAACGCAAGTTATAATGGAACGGGAAGTAGCGCAGGCCGGTAGCGCACTTGGTTTGGGACCAAGGGGTCGCAGGTTCGAATCCTGTCTTCCCGACAAAAAAGTCAGTAGCAATACTGGCTTTTTTTATGCCC
>CAIOYQ010000208.1 GCA_903862505.1 uncultured Bacteroidota bacterium | reverse complement strand
TCTTCTTAGGAGCAGCTTTCTTAGCAGCTTTCTTCTTAGGAGCAGCTTTCTTAGCAGCTTTTTTAGGAGCAGCTTTCTTAGCAGCTTTCTTCTTAGGAGCAGCTTTCTTAGCAGCTTTTTTAGGAGCAGCTTTCTTTGCAGCCTTTTTAACTACTTTCTTTGCAGCTTTTTTTGGAGCAGCTTTTTTAGCCGCTTTTTTTGCAGTTGCCATGTTTTTTAGATTTAATGGTTAGTAAATATTCTTAAAAGTATAAACTTTTTTCATATCTACAAAACTTTTTTTTTAAGCTACCACTTCAACAGGCAAAACTGAAACCGTAGTTTTGTTGTTTTTGCCCTTTTTGAACACAACTAAACCGCTAGTTAAAGCGAATAAAGTGAAGTCGGAACCTAAACCTACATTCTTACCAGGGTGGTACACTGTACCTCTTTGACGAATAAGGATATTGCCAGATAAGGCTGGTTGACCTCCATATATCTTAACACCTAAACGCTTGCTTTGTGAATCACGGCCGTTTTTTACGGATCCTTCACCTTTCTTGTGTGCCATAGTCTTTTATATTTTGCTATACTGTTATTAACTAATGAACCTAGACCAAGCTTATTAAGCTATGTTGTCGATTTTGATTTGAGTGTAATGAGTTCTGTGACCGTGTTTCTTGCGGAAACCCTTTCTACGCTTCATTTTAAAAGCGATCACTTTATCACCTTGCACTAAGTCATTAACAATCTCTGCCTTCACAACTACCTTCGTAGTAAATGAAATACTTCCATTGTTATCAACGAATAAAACATCGCTGAATTCAACTTTGTCTCCGGTTTTACCTTGCAGGTGAGGTACATACAAGCTATCTCCTGCTTGTACTTTGAATTGCTGTCCTGCGATTTTTACTACTGCTAACATAAATGTCCAAAATTAGGTCGGCAAAGGTAGCAATTATTCTCCCAAATTGCAAGTAATTTTCAAAAAATATAATAATACTACCTAAATTTGCCCTCGTTCCAATCTCCAAAACATCGCCCATGTTTAATTTTAAGTCGCTGCTTGCCAATCCATTTGCCAAAATGGTGCATTACAGGTTACAAAAAGAGGCTAAAAATGCGGTGAAAGACCAACAAAGTATTCTAAATCAATTAATTAAAATAGGGCAACGCACTGTTTTTGGGAAAGACCATGGCCTAGACAAGGTATCCGATTACGCAAGTTTTAAGCAAGCCATACCCATTAGGGACTATGAGGGGTTTACATCCTACATAGAATTGGTTAAAAAAGGCACTCCCAACGTGCTTTGGAAAGGACTACCTATTTACTTTGCCAAAACCAGCGGCACCACCAGCGGGGTTAAATACATTCCCATCACCAAGGATTCTATCTCTAATCATATTAATGGAGCCCGTAACGCCATTCTAACTTATATGGCCACCACGGGGAATACAGCTTTTGCAGGCGGCAGGATGATGTTTTTGAGCGGCTCACCGGAACTTGAGCGGGTGGGCGGCATAGCAACAGGCAGACTGAGTGGTATTGTGAACCATCATATACCTGCTTATTTGCGAAAAAACCAGTTGCCTAGCTTTGAAACCAATTGTATTGAGGAATGGGAGGAGAAATTGGAGAAAGTGGTAGAAGAAACCCTAGGCAAGGACATGACCTTAATTGGAGGCATCCCGCCTTGGATGCAGATGTATTTTGACAGCCTAGTGGCAAAAACGGGTAAGCCGGTGAAGGATTTATTCCCCAACCTGCAATTACTGGTGCAAGGGGGTGTGAATTTTGAGCCCTATAAAACCAAATTATTTGAAACCATTGGTAAGGAGATAGATACCATTGAATTGTTCCCTGCGAGCGAAGGGTTCTTTGCTTTTCAGGATCGCCGCAATGAGCCGGGACTTTTATTAAATACCAATAGCGGTATTTTTTATGAGTTTATACCTCTAGCCGAAGTGCACAACGAAAATCCTACCCGTTTAAGTTTAGGGGAAGTGCAATTGGGCCAGCAGTATGCCCTTATTATTACTAGCAACGCGGGTTTATGGGGTTATAGCATTGGAGATACCGTGAAATTTATAAGTATAGATCCTTACCGGATTATTGTTTCAGGAAGAGTAAAACATTTTATATCGGCCTTTGGGGAACATGTAATTGGGGAAGAAGTGGAGCAAGCTTTATTAAAAGCGGCTACCGAGATGAATTTTTCTGTAATAGAGTTTACCGTGGCACCTTTTATTGCACAAGGGGATGGGAAAAGCTACCATGAATGGTTTATTGAATTTGAAAACGCACCAGCCGACTTGGAATTATTTAGGCAAAAATTAGATACCTACCTGTGCGAAAAAAATGTGTACTATAAGGATTTAATTGACGGTAAAATTTTGGAACCCTTAAAAATATCGGCCCTTCAAAAAAATGGGTTCATAAATTATATGCGTGCACAAGGAAAATTAGGCGGGCAGAATAAAGTGCCCCGTTTAAGCAATGACCGAAATATTGCCGATGACCTAACACATTATATTAACAAATAATAATGTAATTTTAGCCGCGTGTAAATTAATTTTACAAAGTCACAACAAAGTCATTGGATGCAACAAAAAAGAATCGCCATTTTCGGATCAACTGGTTCAATCGGTAAACAAACCCTTGAAGTAATTTCCGCGCATCCGGAATTATTTGTTGCCGAAATTTTAACGGCGCATTCTAATGAATCTTTATTAATTGAACAAGCTTTACAATTTGTTCCCAATATTGTGGTGATTGGAGATATTGCAAAATATGCCATTGTTAAAAAAGCTTTAGAAGGGAAACCTATAAAAGTTTTTGCAGGGGAGGAAGCATTAGAGCAAGTTGCTGGTATGGATTGTTATGATTTTATGATGGCAGGTATTGTAGGTTTTGCAGGTTTAATGCCAACACTTACTGCAGTTGAAAAAGGAAAAGCAGTAGGCCTTGCAAATAAAGAAACCTTAGTAGTTGCTGGAGATATTGTAATGAAAGCCGCGAAAGAAAAAGGGGCTATGATTATTCCGGTGGACAGTGAACACTCTGCCATTTTTCAATGCTTGGTGGGAGAAAATAATAACCCTATTGAGAAAATTATTTTAACTGCGAGTGGTGGACCTTTCCTTGGGAAAAAATCTAATTTTTTAGCGAATGTAAAACGCGATCATGCTTTACAACATCCAAATTGGAGTATGGGGGCAAAAATTTCAATTGACTCTGCAACCCTTATGAATAAAGGCTTAGAGATGATTGAGGCAAAGTGGCTATTTAATTTACAACCACACCAAATTAAAGTGGTGGTGCATGCTCAAAGTATTATTCATAGCATGGTGCAGTTTGAGGATGGGAGTATAAAAGCACAAATGGGATTGCCGGATATGAAGTTGCCTATTCAATATGCAATGGCATTTCCGCAGCGTTTAAAAAATGAATTTCCAAGATATCATTTTGACAAACCCAACACCTTAACTTTTGATGAGCCCGATTTAAAAACTTTTAGAAATTTACATTTAGCAACCGAAGCTTTGCATAAAGGAGGAAACGTTCCTTGTGTTTTAAATGCAGCCAATGAAATTGCTGTGTATGCATTTTTGAAAAATAGAATTGGCTTTCTAGACATGACGGATTTAATAGAACGTACTTTAGAAAAAGTAGAGTACATCGCACATCCAACATTAAACGATTATTTTGAAACAGACGGTGAAGCACGCAGTTTTGCAGCTTCCTTAATACAACTATAACATATGTATACTTTAGCAATTGACTTTGCATCGGTGGGTGTAAAAACAGCACAATTTATTTTATCATTTTCTATATTAGTGGTCTTGCATGAGCTAGGTCATTTTATTCCTGCAAGATTATTTAAAGCAAGGGTAGAAAAGTTTTATTTATTTTTTAATCCAGGATTTAGTCTTTGGAAAAAGAAAATAGGGGAAACTGAATACGGTATTGGTTGGATTCCATTTGGCGGATACGTGAAAATTGCTGGTATGGTGGACGAAAGTATGGACACGGCGCAATTAAATAAAGCACCGGAACAATGGGAATTAAGATCCAAGCCTGCTTACCAACGTTTAATTGTCATGTTAGGCGGCGTGATTGTAAATGTAGTTTTAGCCATTGTTATATTTATTGGAATTGCCTGGTATTGGGGCGACGAATATTTACCTGCTAAAAATGTAACCTATGGAGTTCATGTTAGTGATTTAGCAAAAGCAGCCGGCTTAAAAGAAGGGGACATTATTGTTTCTTTAGACAATAAAGAATTGGAAAATTTTGATGCTTTAGAATCTAAATTGGTTTTAGACAATAATAAAACGCTTCAAGTTAAAAGAGGAGATAGCATGGTGAGTTTAAATATTCCTTCTACTTTACCTGGCGATTTAGCAAAATATAAAAAGACGAATCCTTTTGTGACTTTGCGTTTCCCAGTGATTGTAGATTCTATTGGAAGTACTGCAGTAACCAAGGAGGGCACTAGCTTTATGAAAGGGGATACTTTGTTAACGATTAATAACCAGTCGGTACAATATCGTTATGAGTTTGAAGAAATAAAGAAAAAATTAGCGGACTCTACGATTACCGTGTTGGCAAAACGTGGCGCAGATACTGTAACTATTAAAGCCCTAGTGAATGGTTCGGGTCAGTTAGGATTATTTTTAAAAGTGCCTAATGATATTTTTAAAACAGTACATACTACTTATGGGTTCTTTGAATCTATTCCAGTTGGAACAAAAAAGTGTTTCACTACTTTGGATAATTATATTGCCGGTATCAAGCAAATATTTTCTGGTAAAGTAAAAGCCAATGAATCTTTAGGAAGTTTAATTAGTATTGGTAACACCTTTGCTCCAGTATGGGACTGGTATCGTTTTTGGACATTGACAGCCGTTTTCTCAATTATATTAGCGTTTATGAATGTGTTGCCTATTCCAGCCTTGGATGGGGGACATGCCTTATTCATTCTCTTTGAAATGATCACTGGTCGTAAGCCTAGTGATAAGTTTATGGAGTATGCGCAGGTAGCTGGAATGATCCTTATGTATGGCCTTATGTTCTATGAACTGGGCTTGGATGTTTGGAGATTG
>CAIOYQ010000207.1 GCA_903862505.1 uncultured Bacteroidota bacterium | reverse complement strand
TTTTGCCATGCTAAAATCACCTGCCAAGCAATAATTAATCATATCGCTAAAAGGTTTAGGGAATGCATTGGCTGCAACACTAATTACACCATCCATCCCACAAGCAATTTGCGCCATCACAATTTCATCGTCCCCACTCACTACTAAGAAATCACTTGGTCTGTCTCTTAAAATATCAATGGTTTGCGCCATCTCTGGACCTGCTTCTTTAATACCTGCAATATTTGGATGTACCGATAAACGAATAGTAGTAGCTGCTGACATATTACGACCCGTGCGACCTGGAACATTGTATAGTAATATTGGTTTTGTAGCTGCGTCTGCTAATGCAATATAATGTTGGTATAAACCTTCCTGTGATGGTTTGTTATAATAAGGAGTGACACTTAAAATGGCCGCCACTTTAGACAAATCAAATTTCTTAAAATCGGCTATTACTTTAGCCGTATTGTTACCACCAATACCAACTACAATAGGAACACGACCATTTACTTTATTTACGGTGCAATTAAATACAGCTACTTTTTCTTCGTCTGACAATACCACCGATTCTCCTGTGGTACCCAAGGTCACCAGATAGTTAAGGCCTCCCTCAATTTGAATATCAATTAAATTTTCTAAAGCAGCGAAGTCAATAGATTTATCTTTTTTAAATGGCGTAACAAGTGCAACACCTGTTCCTTTGAGGGTTTGTCTTAACATTTGATTAAGGTAAAATTTATGCTGAATTAGGGTTTTACTGAATTAGGCTTCATTCCAGAATCCCATTTTTGAATATTTTTCAATTCTATTTTCCACTCTTTTTGCAGGATCAATATCTTTCATTTCTTTTAACGCTGCAATAATTTTTTCTTTTAAAATAGCTGCCGCTTCGGTGTAAGACCAATGTGCCCCACCAAAAGGTTCAGGAACAATTTCGTCAATGAGTCCAAAGCCCTTCATATCATTTGCGGTTAACTTTAATTGCTCTGCTGCCAATTCCTTTTTGTCCCAGCTTCTCCATAAAATAGAGCTACAAGATTCTGGAGAAATAACCGTGTACCAAGTATTTTCCATCATTAGTGTTTTATCTCCTACGCCTATTCCTAACGCACCTCCACTCGCCCCCTCACCAATAATACAAATGATAATAGGAACCTGTAAACGGATCATTTCATAAATATTACGTGCAATGGCCTCCCCTTGGCCTCTTTCCTCGGCTTCTAGGCCTGGAAATGCCCCTGGCGTATCAATTAAGCAAACCACCGGTTTATTGAATTTTTCGGCCAATTTCATGAGTCTAAGGGCTTTTCGGTAGCCTTCGGGGTTGGCCATCCCAAAATTACGCAGTTGGCGTGCCTTGGTATTGCTTCCTTTTTGTTGCCCAATCATCATCACCGTTTGACCATCCAGCTCTGTAAAACCACCCACCATGGCCTTGTCATCTTTCACATTTCTGTCCCCATGTAACTCAATAAATTTATCACACATTAAGTGAATATATTTTAAAGTATAAGGACGATCGGGATGACGACTTAATTGTACACGCTGCCACGGAGAGAGCGTCTCCGTAAGGGCTTTACGCTTATCCATAATAGATTTCTCTAGTTGACTTATCGTTGCTGATAAATCTATTTTAGGATTCTTTTCGGCCAATTTCTTAGTGGCATCAATTTG
>CAIOYQ010000206.1 GCA_903862505.1 uncultured Bacteroidota bacterium | reverse complement strand
ATGATTGTTGGACCCAATGCTACCTCCTATGATGCATTACTTGGAAACTATCATGGAGTAAGTGACAAAGCAGTTAATTTTGTAGAAGGAATTACCGGTGCATTTGACCCAGCTACCAGCATTGAGTATGATTTGGGTTGTGATTTTAATGATACCACAAAATTTGGGGGCATTTGGGCAGCAGGCAACGCAAGTTTAACCATTGCAGTAATGGGCCTTTCGCCTATATTGGAGGGAGAAGCGGGAGACGCTTTTCTTTCACAAACTGGAGGCGATAAAAAAGACATTAGTCTGCCTGCTAGTGAAATTGCTTACTTAAAACAATTAAGAAAAAGCGTTAAGACACCTATTATTCTCGTTATCACCGCAGGTAGTTGTGTGGACATTGCAAGTGTAGCTCCCTATGCCGATGCAATTGTTTTAGCGTGGTATCCTGGTGAGCAAGGAGGTAATGCATTGGCAGATATTATTTTGGGTAAGGTTTCTCCATCGGGTAGGCTGCCTATTACGTTCTACAAGTCGGCAAATGATTTACCAGATTATACCAACTATGCAATGAAAGGGAGAACCTACAGATATTTTGATGGGGCCGTGGCGTATCCATTTGGTTTTGGATTAAGTTATGTAAACTTTAAATATAAGTTGATAAGTACGACTCAATCTACCTATCATTTAAAAGATACGATTGCCGCAACCATTTCAGTTGCCAATAATGGCAATATGGATGCCGAAGAAGTAATACAAGCTTATATAGAGTATCCTAATTTGGAGAGAATGCCCATTAAAGAATTAAAATATTTTAAAAAAATCACCGTAAAAAACGGGGCATCCATCAATCATCGTATCGTCATCCCTGTGAATGAACTTCAAAAATGGGATCTGAATAAAAATGAATGGATGCTCTATCCCGGTAGTTATAAACTGGTGATTGGTGCGCATGCAAAAGATGAAAAAATAACTACTCTATTTGAGGTTCAGTAATTCAAATATTTACCATAATTTCACGTTAAAATATAATTATGTCAACTAAAATTACAATTAACAACAACGGCTCCATTAAAGTAGAAGGCGATTTTACGATTTCAGATAGAGAAGGAAATCAGTATGATTTAGCAGGTAGAGAAGTAATTGGTTTATGTCGCTGCGGACTAAGTAAGAATAAGCCATTTTGCGATGGCGCCCACAATGGTCAGTTTGAACATGAAGCAAAAGCTTTTGCATTGCCTCCTAAAAAAACTTTGTAATTAATAATTTATAAGGATGCAAAAAGTAATAAAATTCATAGATCAACTTGCTGCCCAAATTCCCAATGCAGCTGTAGAAAATGATGATGTATCAAAAGGCTCAATTGGCTGGCATATTGAACATAGTTGTTTGGTGATTATAAAAATTACAGAAACCATTCAAAATTCCAATCCTGAAACGTATCGTCCAAGATTCAGTTTTATTAAATTCATCGTTTTACTAACTGGTAAATTTCCAAGAGGTCGTGCTAAAGCACCTGAGTCCGTAATGCCAATTGACAATATAACCCCTACTCATTTAAAGGAAAGTATTGTTAAAGCCAAAGCAGCCCTGGATGCTTTGAGTAAATGCGAAAAAAATAAATATTTTACGCATCCTGTATTTGGTAATTTAAATGCGCCTAAAACAATTCAAATTTTAGGCATACATACCCATCATCATTTGCTTATTATACAAGATATTTTAAACTTGCCAAATCAATTACAAATCGGTATTTCACATCACCTTTAAGCATTCTTTCGTAAGCTTCATTAATATTTTGCATTGGAATTATTTCAATGTCTGAAACAATATTGTGTTCGGCACAATAATCCAACATTTCCTGTGTTTCTTTCATGCCGCCAATACAAGAACCAATTACACTTCTTCTGTTGGATACCAAAGAAAAAGGTTGAACCTTTGGTGCCTCAGTTGGCAAACCCACTACCATTAATTTCCCATTTAAAGCCAATAAATTCAAGTATTGCGAATAATCGTGGTTGGCTGATATTGCATCTAATATCACATCAAAATAATTATGATGCTTTTTCATATCCGCTTCGTTCGTGCTAACTATAAAATGCGTGGCACCTAATTTTTTAGCGTCTGCTTCTTTATTTGGAGATGTGCTTATTACACTCACTTCTGCTCCAAAAGAAACAGCAAACTTTACACCCATATGACCAAGTCCCCCAAGGCCTACAATAGCTACCTTCATTCCTTTTTTCACACCTGCAAAAACGAGTGGTGAATAAGTTGTAATACCTGCACATAATAAAGGTGCTACGGCTGCTAAATTTAATTTTTCTGAAATGTGAACAGTATAATGCTCATCAACTACTATTTGATTCGCATAGCCCCCCATGGTAATACCCACTCCGTCTCTTTCTTTTGAATTATACGTGCCCGTCATACCTTCCTCGCAATAATTTTCTAAATCTTGCTTACAACTTGCACAATGTCTGCAACTATCTACCATTACGCCCACACCTGCTAAATCACCCACCTTAAATTTAGTGACATCGGCACCAACACTCATTACCTTACCCACAATTTCATGACCCGGAACCATTGGGTACATAGATCCACCCCATTCGTCCTTTGCTTGGTGTAAATCACTATGACAAACACCGCAGTATAAAATTTCAATTTGAACGTCTTTTTTACCAACGGCACGACGGTCAAAAGAATAAGCTTCCAAAGGAGTAGTGGCTGACAATGCAGCAAAGGATTTAGTGGGTAACATGTATTTTTATTTTTTAACTTTCTTCTTACTGTACTAAAAATGGATTAGACCATTTCTTGTCAACATACACATTGGCGCCCCCAAGTGTTTTTATAAAAGCAACTAGCTGTTCAATTTCGCTCGTAGTTAAATTTAATCTATTGCCAATACCATCTACCCTCAATCGGTTGTCTAAATTATTATTAGCAGTTATAGTGGGGATATTATTGTAATGACCAACCACGGCTTCTAGTGTTGCAAACTGCCCAGTATGCATCATTGTTGAGTTTACGGTTCCGTCTGCT
>CAIOYQ010000205.1 GCA_903862505.1 uncultured Bacteroidota bacterium | reverse complement strand
CCTACTTTACCCGGATACACCCAGGAGCTATCTTTAATAATTACTTCCTCATTACTGCACAATGCGGTGTCTTTAATTACTTTAAAATTAGCATTGGGATTGGAACCATTAATGGTAAAGGCTTGTGTTAAAGAATCTACACAACCATCACTGGTGGTCACTTTTAATTGTACCTTATAATCACCTCCAATATTATACAAAACCGAAGGATTGGATTTTATTTTTTCACTTGCCGAAAAACTTGGCGCTGGAACAATGGGCGTTGCACCCGCATTAAAATTCCAACTGTAGGTAAAACTAGGCGCCCCTTGTTTAGTTGAACTTGTGTCTTTAAATACGGCCATGCCTCCATCCAAACAAACATTGGGGATGGTAAATCCAACCACAGGCAAGGGCTTTACCTCAATTACTTTCACCAGGGTATCACTTTTACAACCCAAGCTAGACGCTACCCATAATTTTACCGTTACCTTCCCCCAATTGGGATACTGCTGATTAAAAGGATCCCCATTCATTAAATTTAGTTGGGTCCCATTCCCCATATCCCAATTCCATTTTACAACCTGGTCTAAATTTGCAGTTGATTGATTGGTGAATAAAATATCATTTTTTTCACAATGCACCCCAGCATACACAAAATTAGCAATGGGTAGCTGATTTACTTTCATGGTATCTGACACTTGGGCGGCAATGTCTAGCGCACAAGCATTGGAGTCAATCAAATTTGTAATCTTATAAATGGTTAAACTTGTAGGACTTACTAAGAATGAACCACTATTGGTTTTTATATTTTTCAAAGTATCCGTGACAGCCCCATTGGTATACACCACATTCCAAGGCGCTTTTCCTGTTAAATTAAATTGAATAGGTTTACTACTCCCCAAACAAACCGTGTCCATTGACTTAACCATTTGAATTGTGGGTGTGGGGTTTACGGTAATGCGAATACTATCCAAGGAAGTACCACAACCCGGAACCGTTGCCTGCACATAATAATACCCGGAATCCTTTATAGTAGATTTAGGAATCACTGGATTGTAAATGCTACTGGTAAAATTATTGGGCCCTGTCCATTTATATAATACATTATTTAATTGTTTTGCAGCCAATTGAATATCACTACCTAAACAAGCACTTGATATTAAATTAGGCGCCATAGCCACCTTACTATAATTTGAAAAATAACCCAATCTAGCTCCAGTATTTGAAGTACCATTTAAGAAACCCAAGTGAAATAAACCAGAACTATTACTAACCGAAGTAGCCACGCCATTGGGTATGAGCGTATTTAAATTGGGTAAATTAACCGTACTTATTCTAGCTGCTTTCCAACCTGTGGCTCCAGGTACATCAAAAAACAAATTGGATCCAATAATACCAGTTACTCCATTTAAACTAAAATTATCTACCTCTTCTGCTTTGCAAATAAGGTTTAAATAAAACAGTTCATTGGTGGATCGCACAAAACTTACCACATTGGAACCAGTACATTTAATACTTGGTAAGGAGGTTTCAGTTACTTCGGTACCCACACCTGTAAATTGTAATACATATACCGGTTTTGAACTGGTAACATACACACTATTACTGGTTAAGGATCCCTTATACACTCCACCCTTATTAATGGTTGCAGAAGCCACCGCAGATCCATTTTCATATACAGCTGTGCCATCCTCCGTTGCATATATAAAATAAAAATCGGTATTGCTAAAGGTTGGTGCACTCAATGCACCTCTCACTATGATAAATTCGGTACCTGTATTAAAGATAGGAACTATTTGATCTCCCGCTAAGTCCAAACTAGATCCAACCAGAATGGAATCATCAAAAATGGTAATACAAATGGATTTATCAGATTTAACTTGGGAGCCACCTAAGTGAAACCTAGCTAAAGTATTACTACCAATTACTGCATAGGTTTGTCCTATATTTAAAACAATTTGGAATGTACCAATTGGATGGCCATTGCCATCAGGTTGTGTAAGTGTAATATCTATAGTTGTATTGTCCTCGGTGGCAACAATAACAAACCCATTGGTAGCTGGAGGAATAATTGTATTTCTATTATCAAACTGATTTTGGGATGGTATGATAAAACTATTCCCCTTTGCAGTATTTCCTTTTAAAGTAAAAATCTCTGGATTGAATAAATTTCCTACCTCATAATAAGCGGAAATATTGGCTGTTGCAGTAACCTTTAAACCGGTATTCATTGCCGTCCCCGTTGGTTTTGTCTCAATAGCATTTAAAAAAGTGGTTAGATCCTTTGTGGTGGTTGAATTACTATTTAAATTAATGACTATGGGCGTAAATGAAGCATTTGCAGGTTGAGCAATAGTAATCACTGCTGGCTTATCATAACTTGTCATTCTTAATACAATGGGCTTATTTTCATGACCAGGCGTAATAGCTGGTGCAGCAAACCAAAATTCAGTATCTGTTTGCGAAAAAGATTGGAGCGTTGCAACCAATCCAATAATAATATAAAATATTTTTCTTTTCAATTTAGTTGAAAATACTTTTCAAATTCTTTGAAATATTCCTTCCTAAATAAGTAGATAAAGTAAACTCTAAAGTTTGTGGACGTAAATTAGACTGAGTCATTTTGTTATTATAAATATCATAGGT
>CAIOYQ010000204.1 GCA_903862505.1 uncultured Bacteroidota bacterium | reverse complement strand
TCGTCTGTACTTTTTGTTACAACCAAGAATGTATTTTTACTTATACTTGAACCTAGATTAGCCCCTACATTTTTTAAAAACTCAATAACAGTCTTATCACGCGTCCCCGTTAAAACGACTGTCTTTCCATATAATGGATGACTAGCATCTACATTTGGTTTATCGATTGTTTCATGCATCTTATATTCTAGACCACATAATTTTAAGAAGACTTTGAAGTCTTCGATGTTTTGAACAAATGCTTCAGCTGTTTTTGTGGACATGCCTTTAATTGATGCAATTTCCGTAATTTTTTCGTTTTCGGTTTTACCAGAAATAAGAATATCTGGTTTTTCATTCATTATCATTTCCATTTTTTTATCACTAAACCCTCTACCAAATATGTTTGAAGCAGCCATTAAAGTAATTACAGATGCCTCATTAATTTTTTCTTGAATTCCAGTGTAAATCTTGTTTGCCATTTTACCTTTAAACCCATCGACTTTTAAGAAATCTTCTTCTTTCATCTTTATAATGTCAGCAACATTGGTTATACCAGCATTTATAAGTCTTGATATATTACCAGAACTCAACCCTTCAACTCCTATTCCTCTGAAAAACCCAGTTATGTTTTTCTCTTTAACAGTTGCGTCTTCAGAAGCATTTTCTAGCATAATATCAACATGAGTATCGTTCCACTTAAACGGTACAGATGGCATTTTTGGTTCTGGAGCAGGAACCGTAACTGATTTAATGTGAGGAATAACATCACCGCTTCTAATAATCTCTATTGTTGCACCGATACCTATATTGTTTTCTTTGATGAACGAACCGTTAAAACCAGTAGCATATTCAATCTTTACTCCTCCTAAATGAATTGGCTCTATTTGGACACGCGGTTTTAAATATCCGTCTTTACTTGGTGTCCATATAACATCTACTACTTTTGCTTCTGCGATTTGATCAGATAATACCATTTTAAACGCAAATGAATGTTCTGGATTGCCTGATTTACGGGGATATATCTGGTTATCTGTTACAATAACCCCATCAATCTCATACATATAGGATTTTCTCCATTCAACTAATATATTTGAAAGCATTTCGTTCGTTAATGTTTTGGTTGATTGATGTAAAACACATTCTACATTTATAGATTTCAGTAATTCCATTTGTTCAATTGGACTCTTTTGTGGTACTATAACTTCATAAGCAACAAAATGCATGTCAACAATTGCATCATTAATAGTTTTGTGATTTATAATTCCAGCAACCATGTTTCTAGGATTCGCATATTTGACATTATATTTTTCTGTAAATACTGACTTTGGTATTATGAACTCTCCTCGAATAACAATTCCTTTTGTTTTTGGTAATCTTAGGAAAGGAATTAGATGACTGATATCCTGTCCAACCTTACCGTTTCCTCTTGTATATAATTTCGGTACAGCATCTTCTGTTGTATATAGTCCACTTACGCCGTCTAGTTTACAAGATAATAAATATGGACCCGCAAATTTGTTCATCCAACTGATTAATGCTTGTGTGTCCGGTTTAATTTTATCCATAGAGGCCATTTCATATGGCAATTTTACCTTATTTCGTTCAACCTCAGCACCAATTTCCTTTATGACTGCATTGTTAGGATATGTTTTTTCAATATACTCTTTAATAATGTCATATTGGTTGTCTGTCATAACGGGTTCATTGTTATAATATTGTGAATTTGCTGCATGTATAATACTGTTTAATTGGTTTTCATTTAATCCTTCTAAAACAGATATCCCATTTTGTTTAAAATCATTAATAATGTTTAGTGCTGCTGTAATATTTTCGTCGACTGGTTTTAAGACTTCATCTTCGACTGGTTTTAAGACTTCTTCGACTGGTTTTAAGACTTCTTCGACTGGTTTTAAGACTTCTTCGACTGGTTTTACAACTTCTTCGACTGGTTTTAAGACTTTATTTTTAAGAGTCCTTCGCTTTTTAACAACTGGAACAATTTCAAAAACCTCAGGAGATACTGGTTTTTGTTCATTTGTTATAACAGAACGACCATCTTTACGTTCTAATGGCGTCTTAAATTGTATATCTAAAAAGTCAAATATATCTTTTTCAGTTCTAAACAATTTTTCCACTTTTGACCCTTTCACTTTATTATTTAAATGGTAAATCCCATGTTCATTAAAAGTATATCCTTTATTGAGAGCATATTGGCGCATAGAAGTGTTAAACATTTTTGAACCTGTAAAATATAATATAGCAAACGCAAATTCGTCAATAGGAGCATATAAGAAATCAATACGTCTAGCAGTCCTATTCCCAGGTAATTTTGCAATTACAAGTGTTTTTGATTGTCCACGAGATAATATTTCTACTATTATTCCGGTTTTTAATAATTCGTTCACAAACATTTTATAAATATCACCGGTTTGTCCTGTTATAATTACATCAATATCTCCTGATGTTTCAGCTCCTCTTCTATATGAGCCAACAATTTCGAAAGCAGAATCAGGCACAAAAACCTTTTCAAACGCTGTTTTGAATACTGTCTCATATTCTTTAATTTCTGAACGCGGAATTCTTTCTTGGATTTGTTCATAATACTTTAATCCTACCCTTTGTATATCATTTAATAACTCATCTTGTCTTTTTCGTAAGTCATCAATTGTATTAATACCATTTTCAACTAATTCCTTTGCTTTTTTAGGTCCTACACCATAAATATCCCCTAAAATATTAATAGGGTTGGTTTTCTCTCTTTCTATAACGCGTAATGATCCAGTTTTTTCATATTCATTCAATTTATCCAT
>CAIOYQ010000203.1 GCA_903862505.1 uncultured Bacteroidota bacterium | reverse complement strand
TTATGGTAAGTCCCGCATGGCATTATTTATTGGCATGATGATTTTAATTGGGTATTGGATACTTAATATTTTACTAGGCGCACCAGGCCATCCATATAGCTTATCGGGCTTTTTTGGCAATTCCATTGATCAAGCCATTTTGGGAGTGAGTCATATTTATAAGGGCGAAGGGGTACCCTTTGATCCAGAAGGATTAGTAAGTATGTTCCCCGCTATTGTGCAAGTGATTTTAGGATTTTTAGTAGGTGAATACATTCAAGCAAAAGGAAAGAATTTTGAAATGTTAAGCCATTTATTATTAACCGGCGTAGTATTGGTTTTAGCCGGCTGGATTTGGGATTTTAGTTTCCCTATTAATAAAAAAATATGGACCAGCAGCTACGTGTTGTACACCTCAGGTCTTGCTATGATTACACTTGGCATGTTTATTTATTTATTAGAATTTAAAGAAGGAAAAGGAAAGTGGAGTCATTTCTTTGATGTATTTGGAAAGAATCCTTTATTCATATTTGTATTAAGCGGCTTTCTTCCTAGGGTTTTAGCACTATTAAGATGGGTGGACCATACCGATGAAAAAGGACAGCCTATTTATACTAGCGCGCTACCTTGGTTCTATGAGCATATTTGTAAAAATATAAATAGTGATTTAAGAGTAGGCTCATTTATATATGCCCTATGCTTTATTACATTTATGTTTTCACTTGCTTATCTCTTAGACAAGAAAAAGATATATATAAAAGTATAAGTCTACTTAAAAATAGTAGCTGCTTTTTCTAAGCTTTCTGGCTTACCCACATCCAATAGGATGCCATCACTGTGATCATAATAATGAATGGCAAAATGTTGTGCGAGTTGCAAGTAGGCATCAATCAATGAAAACTTTCCACCTAGTTGTAAGTCTTCTAAAAAAGAAGCATGTATTATTTGAATACCGCTAAACGCCTTGGGGACTGCGGTATTGGGATCTCTTAAAGGATTCGCCCACTTCTCTTCCCCTGTTGAATTGTTTTTCCAACCACATAATGTACCCGCTGCATTGAATATTAAATTTCTACTGGAGGTTCTATCTGTTACTGCTAAAGTGGCAACCAACTCGCCTTCTGCTTTTTGCGCAAATAAATCATCCGCCGCAATCATTTTATGTAAATCCAAATTGGTTAAAATATCGGCATTCATGACTAACCAACTTGCTTCGTTTTCAAAATAATGGGCAGCCCGTAATAATCCACCCCCCGTTTCTAATACCTCGTCTGTTTCATCGGAGATGGTAATGTTAGCCCCCCAGCCATTATTTTCTTGAATGGTTTCAATAATTTGATCTGCAAAATGATGCACATTTACAATGATTTCATGAATGTCATAAGATAGTAAGTACTCCACGTTTCTTTGCAATAAAGACTTTCCATTGACCATGGCTAAAGCCTTGGGATGCTTATCGGTAAAGGGTTTTAACCTTGTACCCAAACCGGCTGCCAAAATCATTGCGCGCATAAAAAACTATTTTACCCAATTATCTTTATTGGTATGTTCTAATTCCAGTTTCACTTTATACTTATTTTTTAGATGTCTTGCTGTTTGCTCTGCCGCAAATACACTTCGGTGTTGCCCACCTGTACAACCAAAATTAATTTGTAAGGAGTCAAACCCTCTTTCTAAATAATTTTCCACTGTGATATCAATTAAATCCCAAACACTATTTAAAAAAGTATTCATCTTGGTTCTTTGTTCTAAAAAATCTTGCACGGGTTTATCCTGACCCGATAATTTCTTATACGCATCAAACCTGCCGGGATTTAAAATACCACGCATATCAAAAATAAATCCTCCCCCATTTTCTGTTGCGTCATTTGGCAGCCCTTTTTTATAACTAAAACTATTAATGCTAACCACCAATGGAGTTTTCTCTGTGGCTACAGGTGGCGTAAATCTCGCTACTACTGCATCCGATACCATCCAATGTAAGATGCTTGCAAACACAGGAGACTCCGCACCAATAGGAGAAACCGCTAAAAAGCTTTTCAAATTTCTTAAGCCCAAAGGGATACTCGTTAAAAAGTGTGCCTTGCGTTCAAACAAACCTCTGAATCCGTAGGCGCCCAATACTTGTAATAAACGAAGCAATACAAAACCATTGTATTGATTTTTAAACTTTACTTCATCCATGGGCGTTGGCAACAATTGTTGTACTTCACTAATATAATAGTCTACTAACTTTTCCTTCCATTCATTAGAGAGTTCCGCTTTCGCTTGCCATAACAAAGAAGCTACATCATAGGATAATCCTCCTTGCATTCCGCCTTGAAAATCTATAAAATAAACTTCGTCGTTATTGACGATAATATTTCTACTTTGAAAATCGCGGAATAAAAAATGGTTTAATTCCTTACTTGCTAAACGATCACTTAGTAATTCAAATTCATCAATCAGGGCCTGCTTATCGTAAGGATATTGTAAAGTATCTAAAAAATAATATTTATAATATAGCAAGTCCGTTAATATAGAATGCTTCCCAAATTCTTTGGAAGTTAAGCAATGAGCGTAGTCCAATCCCTGACCACCCTGCACTTGTAATTTTGCCAATGCTTTTAAACTTTTTTGAAACAAAGAATATACCTTTTCTGTTTTACCTTCTTTTTCCAATACCTCCAATAATGAAACATTTCCTAAATCGGACTGTATATAAATTGACTTGTCCTCGCTGATGGCTAATACTTTTGGGACCGGCATATTTTTAGCAGAGAAATGTGCTGCAAAATAAATAAAGGTTTCGTTCTCCTTAATATTCAAATTATACGTCGCAATCCAAGACTGCTCCCCCTGCGTGATTCTAAAATATATACGATCACCGCCACTTTGAGGAATCTTATTAATTTGATCCCAAGGGGTGGAATGTACGCTAAGGTATAAGTTTTCAATATGATTTAATATCTCGTCCATAGGGTTTGAAACGCTCCTTTTATTAGGCTTAAAAGTAATTAATAATACGTTATGTTTTCAAAAATGAGAAAAAGTGGTAAATTCATTTAAAATAACCCCTATGTATAAATTATTAAAACCAGTTTTTGCTTCCTTCTTTGTTACTCTTTTAACAATAAGCGCATTGGCTCAGGCGCAGAAAATAACAGGAACGGTTGCTGACAATAAGGGCACTCGATTAGAGGGTGTCACTGTAAAATTAACCTCCAATAAAGCAGCGGTAGCCACCAATAAAAATGGTGAATTCTCTTTGAATGCTAAAATGGGTGAGACCCTTGAATTTAGCTCTATAGGATTTGAAACTAAAAAAATTACCGTTACGAGTAGTAATATGACCGTTGCGCTCACCGCCACTGCAGCGGACTTACAAGATGTAATCTTGGTAGGTAGTCGTGGTGCAGGAAGAGTGAAAACAGAATCCCCTGTTCCTGTAGACGTGATCAAGCTTTCGGATGTGGGTATCAATACAGCGCGTATGGATTTAACTTCGACGCTCAATTATGTTGCCCCTTCTTTTAACTATAATAAGCAATCAGGTTCAGATGGTGCCGACCATATTGATATTGGTACACTAAGAGGGCTGGGGCCTGATCAAACCTTGGTTTTGATTAATGGCAAAAGACGCCATAGCACTGCTTTTGTTGGCTTATTCGGAACCAGAGGCCGTGCAGGATCGGGTGTGGATTTAAACGGATTTTCTCAATCATCTGTAGACCGAATTGAAATTTTACGTGATGGTGCCTCTGCACAATATGGATCGGATGCAATTGCCGGAGTAATGAATATTGTATTAAGAAAAAATACGGGCGAATGGAATATTACAACAGGCATCGCAGGTTACTATGATAAAAAATTCAATACCCGTCAATTTAAAGATCAAAAAGAATATTTAACGGGTAATGCCATTGACGGTGTTACTAAATCATTTTCTGCAAATCGCGGATTTGATATTGGCAAACAAGGAGGATTTATTAATTTATCCTTTGATGTTTTAGACCAAGGAAAAACTTTCCGTCAAGCAGCTTCAAGCGATATTACTATGAAAGATGGCTTACCCACCAATACTTGGAGACGTGGATTTGGAGATGGTTCTTTACAATCGGTGGGTGCCATGTTTAATATGGAAATTCCATTGGGTGATGGCATTAAATTTTATGCATTTGGTGGAATGAATTCAAAAAATTCAGATGCTTACGCTTATTCAAGAAACTGGTCTGCAAAGCCTACTCGTTTCCCAGTAAACCCAAATGGAAGTTTAATTTATGTGCCTAGCATTATGTATGCAACAGGATCGGGCGACACAACTTACAACCCACGTATACAAACTAAAATTCAGGACATCTCTATGGTTACTGGATTTTCAAAAACATCCACTACCGGATGGGATTGGGATTTTAGTAATGCATTTGGCTACAATAATTTTCATTATTTTGGACACGGCACTTTTAACGCATCTAATATTGGAAGTGTTGCTCAAACGCATTTTGATGATGGTGGATTTAAGTTTTTACAAAACACGACCAATTTAGATTTATCAAAACAATTTGGTAAAGTAAATGATGGTGGTGTAAAAGTTTCTTTTGGATCAGAGTTTAGAATTGAAAACTACTCTATTTTTAGAGGCGAGCCCGCATCTTATAAATTATTCACTAACCCTTATGGGTTAGAGCAAGCGCCAGGTTCACAAGGCTTCCCAGGCTTTAGCCCTGCAGATAAAGTAAATGCAAACAGATTGGTTTCAGGGGCTTATGGTGACTTAGAATACACGCCTTCTGAAAGATTACTTTTAACAGGGGCGGTAAGATTGGAATACTATTCTGATTTTGGTGCCGTTAGCACTTTTAAAACTTCCTTCCGTTACAAAGCAGCTGATAATTTTAATTTTAGAGGATCTTTTAGCACTGGTTACCGTGCCCCTTCTTTACAACAAAAATATTTCAGCAATACATTAACTTCTTTTTCTGGAGGAGAACTGGTTCAATCTAGAATTGCCAATAACGATGATGCATTAACAAAATTAGCCGGTATCCCTGCTTTAAAACAAGAAACATCCATTAATACAAGCTTAGGTTTTTCTTGGAAACCTGCTAAGGGCTTAACTTTCACAGTAGACGGTTACAGTATTAAAATGAAAGACCGCGTAGTATTGTCTGGTTTATTTAGCGCTTCGGACGCGAGTTTACCTGCCGAGTTAACTAGTAAATTAAATACGCTGGGTGTTTCTACTGCACAGTTTTTTGCCAATGCAGTAAATACAACCAATACAGGTATTGACGTGGTTGCCGACTACCAAAAGAAAATTTCCAATACGGAACGTTTTAAAATTTTATTTGTAGCCAACTTCCAAAACATTGCCATTGACGAAGTACATATTCCGGATGCATTAAATACCAATGAATACAATGCAAATACTTTCTTTAACGATCGTGAAAAGTATTTCTTAAAAGCTTCTGCTCCAAAATCTAAGTTCTCGACAAGTTTTGATTACACTAAAAACAAAATAAGCTTGGGTGCAAGAGTTACTTACTTTGGTGACGTTGCTTTAACAGGATTTGGTGTGAACGGAGACGGTATCAATCCTCAGGTGCCTGCCGATGCAGACGAAACAGGCAATACCTTGGTTCCTGAAATTTTCAACTACAAAGGAAAATTCACTACCGATATTTATATGAATATACAAGTGCGCAAAACCACTGCTTTAATTATTGGTGCGGATAATATCTTTAATGTACATCCTGACTTTGCAGTGAATCCACAAGCAAAATGGTGGGCAGGTGATAATGAAACCGGTGGCCCTTGGGATGGTGTTCAAATGGGATACAATGGTTTAAGATTGTTTACCAAACTAACTTTCAAGTTCTAATCCTTTAATAGATTATTACACATAAAAAAAGGTCCAGCAAGTCTGGACCTTTTTAATTTATTACACTTTTTTGAGTCGTTCTTTTAGTACCCTCTTCTAAAATAAATCTTACTGATTTAAAAAATTAGCCAACAAGCTATGAAAATGATGCGTGCCTTGTTCACGCTGCGTTGCATAACGTCCAAAATGATAAAAGCGAGAACGGATTCCCTGTTGTACATTTTGTACTATTGCTTCATCCTCCTGCTCTACCGTATCTAGTCCACTCCCTGCTCCCTTTCCTAATTTACTAGCATCAAATACAAAACTTAAGAAACTTACCTTGGTATTACTTGCATCTATGGGTGTGACTACATTCAAAGACAAACCCCAAGGATAAAAATTGAACATCATGTTAGGGAATACCCAAAAATAATAGGCTGCAATACGCTTGCCTGCATCGGGATGCCCTGCTGGCATTTCAAAACAATGCTCATCGTCCTTGGCAATACCCAGTTGTAAACTCGCGTAAGTAAATGTCTCCGTAGCATAATCTTTAAAATCTAAAAACGCATTTAAACCCGGATGTACAAATGGAATATGAAAACCTTCCAAATAATTTTCACAATACAAGGCCCAGTTGGCTTTGATATAATAATCATTGGACCTAGATGCATCAAACACTAAATCATTAATCGGCAACCAACCAATACGCTGCTCCATCTGGCTAAAAAATAATTCAGGACCTAATCCTTTTTTTAATTGCGTAAATAATAAAGGGCCCCATTGATACAATGGTAAATGATGCAAGTGATTGTTTTCTGGAATAAAATTTTCAACGGCTGTGAACTCCGGCATGGAAATAAATTTCCCATCCAAATGAAAAGCGCGACCATGATATTTACAACGTAAATGTTTTTGTGCACTACAAGGTTCATACACCATTAAATTGCCTCGGTGTGTACACACATTGGACAAGCAATGCACATGCTGCTCGGCATCACGAGTCAACACCAAGGGTTCGTCTATATAGTTTTCCAATAATTTAACGGGATGTGCGTCCCCTGCCTTAGCCACCATGCCGGTATGACCAATATATTGCCAACTTGGGGCAAATATTTTCTCTTTAGAGGCTTCTAACCATTTGGTTTCTAGGTAAAAACGGGTATCTATCGTCTTAGCCCGGCCAATATTCGGGTCAATAAAAAAGGGCTTCTCCATAACACACAATTAGCCCCCAAGGTACAAAATGCCCACTAGAAAATATTCATAAAAATACTAAATAATTTAGCTAATATTGCTAATAAATTTAGTTTTATGGAATATATAGATATAGACCCTAGCGAGGGCATGGCCACCCAACAGATTAATAAAAACTACCAGTCCAGTCAAATTATACAGGCCAATGCCACCGGTTTTGGAGCAGCGTCGGACGATTTTATGGAAAGAGGGATTGACCTCAATGAGCAACTCATTCACAACAAGCCCGCCACTTTTTTCTTTCGAGTCAACAGCGATGCGATGCTAGGTGCGGGTATTCATATTGGAGACACTTTAATTGTGGACCGAAGTATTCCACCTGCATCCGGCAAAGTAGTGGTAGCCATTTTGAATGGTGAATTTTTAGTGCGTCGCATACAAATGCAAACACATAGTATTACCCTGCTACCAGAAAATAAAAAATACGGTGCCATTCATATTGAACAGTTACAAGATTATAAAACATGGGGCGTGGTTACCTATGTGATTCATAGTTTGTAATATTTCAAAATACTGCTCCACCTACTGCGTAAAATAAACGCGCATAAAATTTATACCCTTGCAAGCGATTATTGATTGTAATAGTTTTTATTGTTCCTGTGAGCGACTTTTTGCACCCACTTTACAAAATGCACCCATTGTTGTTTTAAGCAATAACGATGGTTGTATTGTTTCTCGTTCCGATGAAGCAAAAAAATTAGGGATTGCCATGGCAGCACCCTATTTTCAAGAAGCAGAACGGATTAAACAATTTGGTATACATACTTTCTCTTCTAATTATCATTTATACGGGGACCTCAGTTGGCGGGTAATGGAAACCATGCGATCCTTACTACCACCAGGTCATGTGGAAGTATATTCGGTGGACGAAGCCTTTGTGGACTTACAACATATTGCCGAAAAAGACCTGTATGATTTTTGTATCCACTTAAAAAATACCATTGAAAACTGGACCGGTATTTCGGTTTCTATTGGTGCCGCCCCCAATAAAGTATTAAGTAAAGTAGCCAACCGACTGGCTAAAAAAAATAAAATACAAACCAATTGCGTGGTGGTATTAGACAGCACCCAAAAAATTCAAACT
>CAIOYQ010000202.1 GCA_903862505.1 uncultured Bacteroidota bacterium | reverse complement strand
TGCAGTGGGAATAAACGTACTAGTTTTAAAATTTTCCGCATTTTCAACAATCACTAAAGTGATATCATCCTCTTGCATTTTTTTTGCATCCCATAAAGAAATACAAAAATTAAAAAAGTCGTTATAGTCTTTGAAATTTAATATTTGGTCTATATAGTCATTATGCTGAATCAATAATCTACTTAAAGCATCGGTGCAAAATATGATCTTGTCATTTGGTGAAATGGATAGTTTAGTATGAAATAATTCCTCATGTGTTAGCTCTGTATATTTTTGGGTATTAATAAAGGATAAATTATTGTCCAAATCATCAATACTTTTAAAAGGATAGGTGCTAATTTTAGATGTATCATGAACAATAAAAACATTTGAATCGCCGCATGCAATAATCTCTATAAAATCATGTTCAAATTTCATACCCAAAAAAGTAGAAGTGGCACCAGTAGCCATTTTTTGCTTTTCTAAATAGGCTTTAGCAGGATTATCACTAAATACAAATTCAATTGCATTGTATTTAGCTTGGGAATTGGCAATATTCTCAAGATATGTTTTAGCGTCAAAATGTGGCTTAGATACAAAGTCCTGTGTTAAAATATTCGCCCATAAATCGGACCTAAAACTTTGGGTTGTCCCATCTGCAATAGCAACCAATTTCGCCCCTTCATTAAAGGCAAATTTGTCTTGTATATTAGAATATTTATATGATGACCTCTTATGTAGCTGAAAAATTTTAACAGGCATGTTTATTGAGGTGTACCAATGTTTAAAAAATTGATTAAATCGTATGCATTACCATTAAATACATACCCCTTGGCGCCTAAATTAATATTATAGTTTTTCTGATTGGCTATTCTCACCATATTCTCATCTAAATTACTTGACAAATCGAATAGTAAATTTTGATTGGAATCATTTGAAAAAATGGAGCTAGGGAATAATATTCTATCCCCCCCCTTATCAGAAATATGAATATTAAATACATTCACATTGCCATAATTAGTTCTAAGTGCTTTCAGTCTATTTACTTCACCTATTAAATCACTAAAATTGCGTCCGCCGTCTGTTGCTTCACCGTCAGTAATATTAATAACAATTGGAGGATGACAATCTCTATGATTACCCCAGTTAATCCAATCATCACAAAGCTTTCTTGCGTTTAAGAATGCCTTCGTCATTGGCGTGTTACTTACATGATAAGGTCTAATCCAAATTGGCTTTCCATTGTCCTGGCTTAATGGGAAATCAAAAATATTATTAATAGATACAACCCATTTATTTTTTAATTGCCCTTCCCAAGCCGATTGTACATGGTCTTCATCTTTACCATATCCAATCACTGCAATTTCAAATCTATTTTTTACTTGCTCAGAACCTTCAATACATCTTAACCCAACCTCATAAATAGTTTCATTGATTGCGTTCGCAACCTCTATTGCTTTTGCATGACTCGCATTTCCAAACTTACCATCCATTGATCCACTTTGGTCAATTAAATAAACTAAAAGGCAAGGATTAGTACTACTAATTGTTAAATTTCTGATGTCCATTTTAATTAATTATTATTTATACAAATCACCATTTTTATATTCACTTCCTTCATCACTTTGCGTTTTTGAAAAATCTATTTTATTTGAACCGCTGTTTTGTCCACCTACATTATGTCCGCCATCATAACCACCATTATATCCATTTGGATCTGACTGTCTTGTATTGTTCCCGTAATTACCATTAGAATTGTAATTTGCACCTACTTCTTTAGGATTAGACCCATATTCATTTACTCCTCGTTGACCATCTTCAAACATTAACCAAAACACGTAAAAAGGGATTAACTGGAACCAACCATTATTTCCAACATCATGACATCTTTTAGCACCTTGCGCCCATAAAAACCAAATCATTGGTACAACAAGAAGAACAAATACTGGAGAACCTTCTACTAATACCAGTGCAATTTGTGAAGTAAATGAATAGATTAAAAGACTTAAACAAAATTCAGTTCTTCTAATTCTACCCTCAAATGAAAATGGCTGCTTAAACATATAAAATAAATTAGTTATTAATAATAGTTTAAATTAGTAATAATATCTAATATGTAGTTCAAAAAGTATAGTTTTTTTGAACAATTTGCAACCTCATATTAGTAGAATAACTGCTTAATCCAAATTAAACAATTTATAAGCTCAATCCTTTTAGTAATACAACCACTGACCTGATATTTTGCCATTCACTAGCATTAATGTTGGAGCAGGCATCTTAATGGCGTCTAAGACATAAAACAATGATTTTAATGCCTTGCTTTTTGTAGGTATCCTTTCAAAATCTACATCCAGGGATAAATACCATTGCGCATACCTTTTAAGATCCATCCTTGCCACATCCCCTGTAGGTGTGGACCAATTATTTGCAAAGCCACCAAACATATTTTCTGCACCATAGCCAACGGCAATATTTAACCATTTGGGTGCTGGCAACTTTGGACAGATTGAATTTATATTCGCACTCAACCAAAAAGTTTGTGCGTTATAATCCTTTAATAATCTTTCTGTAAAAAACTTTCCAAATAACTGGTTGTTTCTATATTCAAGTTGAGAGTCGCTATATTTATTGTAATGCGTGCTAAATTTTAATTTCACTTTTTGTTCACCCCATGCCAGTTGTTGACTCGCCCAAAGCCCTGTACCTAAGCCATTCGCAGCCATATCCTTCCAACTCCATCCCCACCCACTGGAAAATCCGTCCAATGTTTCAATGATCGTTTGATAACCAATACTTGTTAAACTAGAATATAAAACTGCTTTTTTAGGCTTTACCCCTGCCCATTTAAGGGTATTAAATTGAAGCCTACTTATTTGATAAGCCGAATAAGCATGCCCCACTTTATCCATATTTAACCACTCCCCTCCATCATTGTATAAATGAAAAGTAGTTTTTGGATAATTTGCATACCAAACTTTATTGAGTGCCGAAATGGATCCAGTATAAAGAAGCAAATTACTTACTGCAACTATTGTTTGGCGTTTTTTGAAATTAGGAATTGTGTCCACCTTCATAGAAACAGTGTCCACCTTCAATAACGTATCTATTGCATTGGACTGTGTAAAACACTGCGTATTAAAAACCAATAGTAAAAAGCAAGTTGTAATGAATTTCATCTATTTCAAAATTAGTCAAATAAGTAATAAATAAAATAATCAAAAAAAATCCCGCACTTGGCGGGACTTTAATCTTTCTTTAGGAAACCGTGGAGTGCGATTAGGACACAATACCTTTCCTGGTTGGATTGTCTCTAATGCTTTACTGGCTCTAATTCAATTCATTACTGCTATTCTTTCAACTCGCTATTAGGGCGCAAATTGCCAAGCAATTTCAAATAACTATCTCGCTCGTCAGCACTCTCGTGCTGCCTCGCTTCATCCCGTTAAGCTGCATCGATTAGAGCAACCTGTTCTTTAACCTTATATATTAGGTTGGGACTGCACCCTAATACTCTACTGATGCTTCTAATACCCAATTTAGCATCCAAGAGCTCCTTGATTTTGGCATTTTTGGGTTTTGAAAGGAACTTATCCATATCCTCTTTGCTTCCTGTTTTTCGTCCTTTATACCTGTTTAGGAGCTTCGCTCGTTCTACACCTGCCATAATCTTTTCCCTGTTAGTGTGATAGAAAAACTCGCTCAAAGATGATAGGATATTGGTAAGTAGTCCAGTCATTGGTGTTATATCTCCTTTTTCGTTGAGAGTGGTTATACCCTCGTTAATGGATACTACTGGAACTTTATGTAGCATGCTAATCTTATTGATGGTTTCCAAAATGTCCTGTGTAGAGCGTCCTAATCTATCAATACGAAGCGTTACCACCTTGCTTATTTTACCCGTACTTACGTCGTCAAGTAGTTTCTTCCCCGCAGGACGCATTTTAAAGGGTATTCTACCACTTATTCCTTCGTCCTGATAAACTATCCAATCAGCTTCAATCCTGTCTATTTGAGTTCCTATTGATTGCAGGTAGTGGCTTGTTCTCATATAGTATGCAGTGGCACCCATAATGTTATTATTTTGACATGAACGAATAGAAACACGAAATTACATCAAATCCAGTCCTACTGGACTTTTGAGGGTGTTTTCTTTTTTAACTACAATATAAAATTGAAACAGAATATATCAATTATTACTCCGCACGATGCTGCGCTCGTGCTGCAACCCTGCTTGGTGTAGCCCAGCCCCACACCCCCACATCCTGGCTCTGCTGGCAATATCTATTGGGACTCAATTGTAGCTATAATCCGCCTCTTCAATCGGCTGCTATTTTTAGGGAAAATTAGAAAAATG
>CAIOYQ010000201.1 GCA_903862505.1 uncultured Bacteroidota bacterium | reverse complement strand
TGAATTAAAGATATCTCTATAGAACATTAATTTTCCATCCACTCTTTTCCAAAGTACTAAATATTTACCCTTGTCTATTTGACTGCCATCCTTTGCATTTAGCAAATAAACGCCTTCCTCAGTTACAAAGTTTTCATCACCCCAAACTTCTGTTGTAGTTAACTTAGCAGAACCGATGCCTGCTCTAATTATAGCTCCAACAGAGCTTACTAATGCTACTTTACCTTCAACAGAGGGCGCATTTGGATTCATCCATTTAGCATCCGTTGCGTAAAGGTTGCTAATCCCAACTGAATCCATCTTGCTTATAGCAGTCTCAAAAGCCAAATTTGCCGCAGCTATTTCTTTTTTTGCAGCTTCTGAGTTAAATGCTGGTTTTGTTTCGGTTGCTGTTTTGCTTTCACAAGCAACTAAACTTGTTGCCACTATGGCAGTAAATAGAAGTTTTTTCATTGAATATGATTTTTGATATTGGGTTGTAAAATACTGTCAATTTTCAATTTCATACTTCCAAAAGCCTATAAAGTTGTTCCTAAATGGGATTTAGGAACAAAAATTAATTCATGAGCACCCTAAATTTAAAGCATAGGGACGTTTGTAGTTATTTTTCCCAACCGGTATCTTTTAATGCTGGATCGTTTTCTTTCTTTAAAAAATCGGCATTGCCTAAACTTTCTGCTTCCCATTGCAGAATGGCGGCATCGGGCACGACTGAAATGGGTTGTTGCCAAGCAGTTGAGGTTTCATTGTACGCTACATTACTTTGCGCACTGTAACAAGATATAATAGACCATCTTGGATAATCGGAATTGTTTGAAGCAGAACGGTGTAAGATATTGCTATGAAAAAATAGTGCATCGCCAGGCTCAATTTCAACATACACCAACTCCATTGTTTTTAGTGCATTTTCCACCATGGTCATATCTGCACCAACTTGTTCACCAGCAAAACCATGATTGACTCTTCCTAATTTATGAGAACCCTTAATTACTTGTATACAACCGTTTTCTTTATTTGCAACCGTTAATGCAACCATTACACTCACCAATTGATCTGGAAACATAAATTGGTTTTTATACCAATACCCGTAATCCTGATGCCATTCCCATGCGCCCCCTACTTTGGGTTCTTTTTGCATGAGCTTGGAATGAAAATGACATACCGGCGCTTCGCTATCTAATACTTGTGCAACTCTATTCACCATTCGCTCACTCCTGGTTAAATAACCAAAAATATCATTACCGGGTGTGAACCACAAGGAAAGCTTGGTCTTTTTACCTGTTTGATCATTTAAATCTAAAGCATTCTTTGCCATAGCGTCATCCTGAATCGCAATGCCATACATTTTTGCTACCTCTTCTTTACTACAAAAGTTTTTGATAATGATGTACCCATCCTTATTGTATTGTTCAATTTGAGCGTTTGTAAATTGATTTGTATTCATAATGATATTTTTAGCATTACTCAATTTAATAAAAATATTTTTAAAATATTGAATACCCTATTTGTTCCAAAACGGAAAAAGGGAACATTTTAAGCTTGCTAAATAAATGATGCGGCTCTTTAAGCGGCTAAGTTTGTTCTAACCGGCAAAATTGCCACTTAAAACATAGTATATGCAAAAGCGAATGCTCCTGATACTCATCATTGCTGCCATTGGTTGTAATACCAAACCTAAGGCTGCTGGGAAGGAACTCAATAACTATTTAGTAGGCACCTGGCACTTAACCACAAAGGGTCAAAACTTATTCCACAAAGGGGTTATAATATATAGTGTGGATGGTCAAATGAGCGTAATACTCAATCATAAAGACAGTGCTGCTTCCGGCTATAGTGGGAAGTATGAAGTGAACGAAAAAGAATCCTATGTTAAGCATTATAGAGATTTTTATTCTTTACTGCCTTTTACAAATGATTCAATTCCGCCTATTTGGATTAGAGATTATAAATTAAGTGCAGATAAAAAAACACTAACATTAAGTCCGAGAGAAGATACTAGTTTCTCATTAGTTTGGGAGCGCGTTCAAAATTGAAAAAAACCTTGGTAGTTTTGGTAATCTAAAATTCAGTGGCTTCTGTAATATTGCCATCAAACCACATACAGGTATATAAAACTTTGAATATATGTTATGATGGTTAAACCAAATGTAGCACCTATTTAATAAATAGACTACCTTGATTTGGATTTAAAACTACTCCAGAGAATTTCCTCTTTTAGGTTGAAGCCCCTCTTCTCTTCTGCTTTTTTAATTGCTGAATACATGGCATTCGTTCCATGAAAAAATGATGGCATATTTGCCATTGAATAGGCGAAGATAATATTCCAAATTGCATCATGTCTCACAACAAGGATACAGTGGTAAAGCTAATTGGCGAAAGAGTACGTAAATTAAGAATTGACAAACATCTTACATTAGAAAATTTGGCATTCAAGGCAGATATGGATTACACGCAACTTAGCCGAATTGAATTAGAAAAAATAAATACTAGTCTTTTCCAAATACACAAAATTGCCATTGCGTTAGGTATTAACAGTAGTGAAATATTAACGGTACTTGACAAGTAAAATTCAGCTTACTTTATAAATTTAAAGTCCTTAGCTAAATTTTAAAAGTAATAAATTACTTTTTATTGTAAATGTTTTTGTAAAATTTCAAAACACCCTCACTATCAAAATCTACCAGTGTATACCAGATAATAACCTGTGTAGGAATATTAACTTTTACATATTGTGGTTTGGAATATTTACCTGGATTTTTAAAATCAAATTTGTCAATTTCTTTAGTATCGTCTTGTAACAGCCACTTACCAACATCCACTGGTTTTTCTAATCTAACACAACCGTGACTATTAAATCTACTTGCATTTTTAAATAAACTTTTTTGTGGAGAATCATGCAAATAAATTGCAGAAGGACTATCGAATTCAATTTTCAGCAAGCCCAATGAATTATTAGCTCCTGTTCCTTGTCTAATTGAAAAAGGGAAATTGCTTGTCGAATAACCACTGGCATCCACAGTACTTAAGTCAACCGCCTTTCCCGTTCCATCAATGACTGTATAATTATGTTTAGAAAAATAAGTTTGATCATTTTTGAATTTAGGAATCATTTCATTTTTAATAATACTTCCGGGTACATGCCAATAGGGATTTAATACTATTCGCTTAACTAGGGAAGATAAAGTAGTGGTTTGACTCCAGGACTTGCCTACCACTACACGCATTGACATCACTAATTTATTGCTGTCGTATGCATTTAATTGCGCATTAGGTATGTTTACTAAAATAATACGGTTGTTTCGCTTAATAGCACTTAACCATCTAAATTCATTCGCTGCTTTTACCAACAAAGCAACTTTATCCTTATTTAAATGTGCGGAATCCTGATAGTAATGGAGGGAATCTAAAATAGTGGCAACCTCTATAGAATTACTAAGAAAATAAGTAGGTAAAGTAGCTAAGGTATTTTGAGTAGTATAACTATTTACCAATGCAGGCACATCATATGTATTCAAATTAAATTTCGTTCCCTCATATTGTAATTTAGGGATGCGATTGCCATATGCCAAATCATTAAAAAAACGTGTTGCTAGTTTTTGGATTAATGAATCCGATTGTGCTCCTGCATTAATTGCTTTTTGAAAAGCCTCTTGATAATCCACTTTATTTAAAGCAAAGAAATTAGATGCGTTTATAAGACTGTCTAATGTTTGGATACGTTCGGGATAGCCTACAAATATAAATTTGCTTGTATTGTCTACCTCTTGCGCATGACTTTTCATACTTAAGGAAACTAATAGTAATATTGTAAATAGTATTCTCATATGTTATATTATAGATAAATAAATTATTTTTACTAT
>CAIOYQ010000200.1 GCA_903862505.1 uncultured Bacteroidota bacterium | reverse complement strand
ATGTACGTTAAATTGGCACAAAATATGGCAAGGCGGTAGAGCCATTTGGTCTAACTGTTTAGGGTTCCACGCTGTCATAACAAGACGACGACTAGTCCTCTGTTTTGGATCTTTTAACGCATCAATAATTTGTTGCAATTGGTCAACACCATCATACGGAGGGTCATCTGTAAGATTTTTTCCTGTGAAACAATTGTAGCTAGCATTAAAATCGCGCCATTGATATCCATAAATCGGGCCAAGCATATCCTCTGGATATAATTTTAATCCCCTACTATCTAAAAACTCACGAGATCCATTCGCATCCCAAATATGGACCCCTTGTTCCTTCAAAATTTTGTTGTCTGTTTCTCCACGAATAAACCACAATAATTCTTTAAGACAAGTTTTCCAGGCAGTCTTTTTAGTGGTTAAAATAGGAATTTTACCGTCCTTTAGAGAGAAACGCATTGTTTGACCGAAGACGCTTTTTGTTTTGCCGTTACGACCTTCTTCCCAAACGCCGTTTTCAAGAATATTTTCAATAAGATTTAAATACTGGTATTCTTCAGGATTAGCAACATGTTTAAACATATTATCTGTGACTTTAGAAGTATTATCATTTGGAACATTAGTTAAAATATCCAAATCATTTTTATGGACGACTAAGTTACTATAGAGTTCTTCAATAATATCCATTATATAATTATTTAGAGCACTCTTTAAATAATTATAATATCACATTTTAATTTCTAAATATACCCTATAGAGATATGGAGAGTTTGGATGAATTATCAAAAACAAGTGGAAAACCGAGTTTTTTCAAACATGTATTTAATTTTAATGACGAATCTAAATCCGAAATGTTAAATATCATTCAGTACGCTGTTTTAGCAGTTATACCAGTTATCGTTTTAAACAAACTAATGCAAAAATACGTGCCTGAAGCGGATGAAGAAAAGGGTAGTGTAGAAATTACAGCTGAAATTTTAGGACAAATAGTAATTATGTTCTTAGGCATTTTAATAATTCATAGAATGATAACATTTGTTCCGTCGTATAGTGGAGAAAAATACGCAGATTTCAATGTTACAAGCATAGTTTTAGCGATGTTGGTGATAATTTTAAGTCTACAGACAAAATTGGGAGAAAAGGTGTCTATATTAGTGGACCGTATTATGGAATTGTGGGAGGGACCAAAAGATACAAAGAATGCGAAAAATGGGAAAAAGGGAAATGTAAAGGTTTCACAGCCTATATCACAGAATCAATCAATGAACCAATCTGCGATGAACCAATCATTAGGAACAACGTCCATTAGTTCTTTACCAACGTCTCAGCCAACTCAACAGTTCCCAGATTATAATAGCATGCATCAACAAGACACTACTCCTTTGGTTGGAGCAGCTACACCTGGAGTAGAAGCTTTTTCAGATGGACCAATGCCGGCAAACGCTGGCGGCGGAGGTTCTTTTGGTAGTGCTTTTTGGTAAACACTCAAATTTGAAGGAATACAACTATTCAAATGATTATATGTTTTAACAGGATTTTTCGGTAGATTTTTAAAATAATGAAATATATGGCTCATATAAGTATGAAGTCTTTTTCTTTAT
>CAIOYQ010000199.1 GCA_903862505.1 uncultured Bacteroidota bacterium | reverse complement strand
AGAAATGAAAGAGTCTAAAGCTACTTTCGTTTTCGGTCAAATGAATGAGCCTCCTGGAGCACGTGCTCGTGTTGCTTTATCTGGATTGACATTAGCTGAATATTACCGTGATGGTGAAGGTGACGGACAAGGAAAAGATATCCTTTTCTTCGTAGATAACATCTTCCGTTTTACACAAGCTGGTTCTGAAGTATCTGCATTGTTAGGTCGTATGCCTTCTGCTGTAGGTTACCAACCAACATTGGCAACAGAAATGGGATTGATGCAAGAAAGAATTACGTCTACTAAAAATGGTTCTATTACCTCTGTACAAGCGGTATATGTTCCTGCAGATGACTTAACGGATCCAGCGCCAGCGACAACATTCGCTCACTTGGATGCAACTACAGTATTGTCTCGTAAGATTGCCGATTTAGGTATTTATCCTGCGGTGGATCCATTGGATTCAACTTCAAGAATTTTAACGAAAGCAATTGTTGGTGATGCACACTATGATACAGCACAGAAAGTAAAAATGATTTTACAACGTTATAAGGAATTACAAGATATCATCGCCATCTTAGGTATGGATGAATTAAGTGATGAAGATAAATTAGTAGTATCACGAGCACGTCGTGTTCAACGTTTCTTATCTCAACCTTTCCACGTTGCGGAGCAGTTCACAGGATTAAAAGGAGTATATGTTTCAATCGAAGACACCATTCGCGGATTTAATGCAATTATGGATGGAGAGGTAGATCAGTATCCTGAAGCAGCGTTTAACTTAGTGGGTACTTTAGAAGATGCGATTGAGAAGGGAAAGAAAATGATGGCGTAATTTATAAACTAGATACATGTTATTAGAAATATTGACACCCGAGAAAAAGCTTTTTAGTGGCGATGTGCAAGGCGTTCAATTGCCAGGCATTGACGGGTTGTTTGAAGTATTAGATAAACACGCCCCATTAGTGAGTGCATTGGGTGTAGGCAGTGTAAAAGTGTTGCACAAAGGCAGCCCTTCCGAAACCTATGCGATACAGGGTGGGTTTGTAGAAGTAATCAATAACAAAGCAACTGTTTTAGTAGAAGGTGTTTTATAGTTAATTAACACTTAATTCAATAAAATTCTAAAATCCCTTGGTTCAATGCCAAGGGATTTTTTATATATTCACATAAGCAAATACGAGTCCTGAACTTTGCATATGAAAAAGACCTTTCCAATTATTTTCACTTTAATTACCCTATCCATTGCGGGCATATTATTTATTCAAATTACTTGGGTACAAGGGTTAATGATATTGGCAAGGAATCAGTTAAACGACAAGGTGAATCAGTCGGCTGTGGATGTTTCTAATGAAGCGAGTAAAAAATTTAAAAGCGGTATTTCATTTAGATTTCCCAAAACTCCACAAGGTTTAAATGATGACTTACACGTTCATACGTTTGATCCGTCCGTGGCTAACATTTACAATGACAAAGAATTGGGGGAGCTTATCCAAGCGGCATTGAATAAAAATGGTTTAAGCGATTTAAAGGTTGATTATGCACTTGCTGATAAAACGGGGATTATTCGTTTAAAAAGTAGTCAATTTTATAACTTTTATACCGACACTTCTTCAAATACATTACAAGTAAGGGTTTCTGTTATACCCGAAGATGATCGTATTGAGTTTGCTGGTCCCTTTGAAACCATCATTATTATTGTTCCAAAAGTAAGGTCTTATATTTTACATGACCTGCAGTGGATTATATTAGGTGCCATTTTATTTATTTTGATTGTATTGGCTGCTTTCTTTATTACCGTAAGATCCTTGGTTACGCAAAGAAAATTAAATGAAATTAAGCGAGACTTTATCAATAATATGACGCATGAATTAAAAACGCCGTTATCTACTATTTCTTTAGCGGTGGATGCATTGAAAAGTCCCAAAGTCCAAAATGAAACCAAGTCTATAGATTATTTTAGCAATATCATCAAAGAAGAAAATGAGCGGATGAACAAGCATGTAGAGGTGATTTTACAAGCCGCTCAATTAGAGAAAAGGGACTATGAGTTAAATAAACAACCTGTTGATGTGCATGATTTATTATTTGGGGTGCTAGATAGTTTTAAATTACAGTTAGATGCAAAACCTTCTCAAATACAAACTAATTTTGATGCAGATTTTTCAGTAATTCAAGTGGATGAAGAGTATTTATTACACGTATTTTCAAACTTAATTGACAATGCTATTAAATACTCAAAAGATTTTATAGACATAACTGTTGCCACTGTTTCATTGCCTGCTGAGATTCAAATAACCATAGAGGATAAGGGTATTGGTATGGATGCCACTACTGCTAAGCACATATTTGAAAAGTTTTACCGTGCTCATACTGGCAACTTACACAACGTAAAAGGATTTGGCTTGGGAATGAGTTATGTGAAATGGGTAATTGATATACACAAGGGGAAAATAAAAGTACAAAGTGAATTAGGGAAGGGCACTAAGTTGGTAATCACTTTACCTGTTGTGCATCCAAAATAAAGAACCATCACCGTAGCTCAAAAAACGGTAATCATTTTCTAAGGCATGGGTATACACTTTTTTCCATTCATCGCCCGTAATAGCTGCAATAATTAATAGTAAGGTGGACTTGGGTTGATGAAAATTGGTAATTAAGGCGTTACATATTTTAAACTGATAGCCTGGCGTAACCATTAATTGTGTTTTTGCAATGAGCTTCTCAGTTCCTTTACTTTTCAAATAATCTAATAAAGCGTTCATCGGTTCCTTAATAGTAAAATTATGTTCAGCCAATTCATAAGCTTCCCATTGACCAAGTTGCAAATCATTTAAAGGCAAGGTGTTTTCATTTCTTTGTTTATGAATCAAAGCCTTCACGCCCAACCAATATACCGATTCAATAGTCCGCAAGCTAGTGGTGCCTACTGCTACAATCGGTTTATTTTCAATTCCTGTGTTTTCTTTGAGGTATTCAATTAATTGAACATCCACTTCAATAAATTCGGCATGCATATCATGCTCGTCAATGGTGTCTGCTTTTACTGGCATAAAAGTTCCTGCGCCAACATGTAATGTTAAATATTTTTGAATTATATTTTTATCGGCTAAACTTGCAAAAACCTCTTCGCTAAAATGCAGCCCAGCAGTAGGAGCGGCGACCGATCCCTCTTCAATAGCATAAGTAGTTTGATATCTGTCCTTATCCTCTTGGTTTGCTTTTCTTTGAATATAAGGCGGTAGTGGTATATTGCCAATTACAGATAAGATTTCAGAAAAAGTAATGGTTGGATGGTTCCATGAAAATTCAATGATAAATTTACCATCCAATTGATTTATCTTTTTTGCGTAAAATAAAATATGTTCTTCATTTATTACTAGCTCTTTAATTAATACATCCTCTTTCCATTTTTTAGCACCACCTACTAAGCAATGCCATGATACTTTTTGTATTGCTTGCATTGCTAATAAAACTGGCGTATATTTTTCAGTGGGCTCTAAACAAAATATTTCTATTACGCGCGTAATATTTTCTGCATTTATTTTTTCAAATAAAATTCTTGCTGCAATTACTTTACTGTTATTAAATATGAGTGTTGCATTGCTTGGAATAAAATTGGCTATTTGTGCATAGCGGCTTTCCCCAATAATTGCTTTATCCCATACCAATAGCTTACTATCTGCTCTATTTTGAGCAGGTGAATAGGCTATTTTGGCATCTGGAAGGAGGTAATCAAAGTCCTGAATGGCTAATTTGGGCTTATTAAACATATCGCAAAGGTACATTTGTCCCTTTTTATAGCCTAATTCACCAGTTATAAACCTTAAAATAGGGGTTATCCACAGCTTTCAACAGCCAAATTCTTAGAAAATAGACTATTAAGGACGCTAATCCTTTGCCAGCATGCTTCTCAGGCCGGTTTATTTCTTGTGGAAAACTACAATGGTCTATTTTGCTTATAAAAGTGGTAAAAAGTGTTATTTTGTGTGAACAAGTGGTAAAAATCACCCTAATTATTAACAATGACAGGCTTTCACGGAGAATATCAATCAACTATCGACGCTAAAGGGCGTTTCCTGGTTCCCGGCAGTTTGAAAAAACAGCTAACGGAAGGGGAGACGCGTTTTATTGTAAGTAGAGGATTTGAAAAGTGCTTGACACTTTATCCAATGAATAGCTGGCAGAAGATATTAGATAAGATTAGCCAGTTGAATGACTTTGATCCTAAAGTGCGTCAGTTTAGACGTCAATTTTTAGGAGGAGCAACCGAGGTAGAAATGGACAGCGCAGGCCGTTTATTATTGCCTCCCACTTTAAGAGAGTTTGCTTTACCTGGAAAAGAGATTGTTTTAGCTGCGGCACTAGATCGCTTTGAGATCTGGGATGCAAGTACCTATAAAAAGTTCTTTGAGGATTTCTCTGCAGATGAATTTAGTAATCTGGCGCAAGAAGTAATGTCAGGTATTCATAAAAAAGATTAAGGAAAAGCGATGACCAACCCTACATCCAACATTCCTAAATCTGATTATCATGTACCTGTATTATTTCACGAAACATTGGAGCATCTAAATATCCAACCCAACGGGGTGTATGTTGATGCCACATTTGGAGGAGGTGGACATAGTCGGGGCATTTTGTCAAAGTTGGGACCTAAGGGTCGCTTAATTGCTTTTGATCAGGATGCCGACGCTAAGAACAACCTGCCTAATGATGATCGTGTTTTATTTGTTCCAGAAAATTTCAGGTACCTGCAAAGGTTTTTACGATTGCACAAAATTGACCAAGTAGACGGTGTGCTTGCTGACTTAGGTGTTAGTAGTCATCAGTTTGACGAAGGGTCAAGAGGCTTTTCTACGCGTTTTGATGGTCCTTTTGATATGAGAATGGATCAACGCCAGGACAAAACCGCTGCGCAGGTCATAGAAACTTTAAGCGAAACAGAATTACATAAGCTATTTGAACAGTATGGCGAAGTGACGAACTCGAAAACTTTAGCAAAGCATATTGTTGAAAATCGTAAACATGTAAAACTAAACACGGTACAGGATTTTAAGACACTCATTGCAACTGTAGTAAAAGGAAATCCCAATAAATATTGGGCGCAGGTTTTTCAAGCCATTCGCATTGCAGTAAATGAAGAGATGCAGGTATTGAATGAATTTCTTGCACAGTTACCGGGAGTAATAAAGCCAGGAGGACGTGCAGTAATTATCACTTTCCATTCAATCGAAGACAGAATGGTAAAGAATGCTTTTAAAGTAGCGCCCGAAGAAGAAAACAAAACAAATCCATTTCTCTCCAACCCTAGAGAAGTGATTTGGAAGATCATTACAAAAAAACCTGTAGTGGCTTCTGAAAAAGAGATGAAAGAAAACAATCGAAGCAGAAGCGCAAAATTGCGCGCTGCTGAAAGATTATAAACCGTATGTCCGTACCCGAAAAACAAGCCCCTAAGAGTGCAATCAAAAGCATTCTTAACTACCAGTGGATTGTCATGAACATTCCATTCTTCCTCTTCTTGGCATTTATCGCTATACTATACATAGCGAATGGGCACCAGGCCGACAAAACGGTAAGAGCAATTAATGCAAGTCAACATAATTTGAAGGAATTACAATTTGAATACAAGACTTTAAAGGCTGAATTAATGAGTCGAAGTAGAGCCGAGCAAATTGAAAATGCAATGAAGCCTTTTGGATTAGGTGTTGCAAAAGAAATGCCTATTCATATTCCTTTAGAAATGCGAATTCCAATACCTCAAACTCCTACAAAATAATGGACGTAAAACGCGACATATTATGGAGGGTTTATCTTAGTTACGTACTTATCATTATAGTATGTATTGCTATTATAGGCAAGGCATTTTATATTCAACAGGTGCAGGGTAAATATTGGAGAAGTTTAAGTGACAGTTTGCATCAAAGAATTATTTCAATCCCAGCCGAAAGAGGGACTATTTATAGCGATGACGGTCAAATGTTAAGCACCAATATGCCCAAGTTTGATATGTTAATTGATTTTAGAGTAGAGCCTTTACATGAGAATAAAGGAAAATTATTTAGAGAAAAAATTGACTCCTTATGCGATTCATTAGCCTTTTTATTCAATGATAAAACCGCACTTCAGTATAAGGAAGAATTAACAAGGGCCTATGAAGCAAGTGAGCCAAATTATGAGTTTAAAAAGAAAATTGATTATCATCAATATTTAGCATTGAACCGTTTCCCATTATTTAAATTAGGTAGATATAAAAGCGGATTAATAGCCATTGAAAAAAATACAAGATTAAATCCTTATAAAAATTTAGGGTACAGAACCATTGGATTAGATAGAGAACAAAACAAAGTGGGATTAGAAAGTGCTTATGATACTGTATTAAGTGGTCAAAAAGGTAGGCAATTGGTTCGCGCGATTGCAGGAGGCGTAACCATTCCGGTTCAGGATGGAGAGTATTTGGTAGCACCACAATCCGGTAAGGATATTGTTACCAATATTGACGTGTTTATTCAAGAGGTGACTGAAAAGGCATTAAGTAATATGATGATTTCTAATCAAGCTGAAAAAGGAGTGGCGATTGTAATGGAAGTGAAGACCGGAAAAATTAAAGCCATGGCCAATTTAGGTAAATTAGATGATGGTAATTATTCAGAGATTGAAAATTATTCAACTCAAGCAAGGGAGCCTGGTTCAACATTTAAGTTGGTTACTTTATTAACCGCTTTAGAAAATGGCGCGACATTAGAAAAGCCAGTTAATATTGAAGGGGGATTGTGGAGTTATGGAGGACTGCCAATTAAAGATGCAGAAACGCATAAATTTAGTCAAACTACTTTATTGCATGCATTTGAAGAAAGTTCAAATGTGGGTATGGCTAAAATTGCTATAGAATATTTTGTACCCAATCCAGCAATTTATTTCAAACAACTTTCCAAGTTAAGGATGGACTCTACTTCGGGGCTTGATTTAAATAATGAAAACAAGCCAGTCATTTATAGACCAGGTACAAGTGCTTGGAAGGCTACTACTTTGCCGTGGATGGCTTTTGGTTATAACATAAGTGTTTCTCCAATTCAAACCATAACACTATATAATGCCGTTGCAAATAATGGGGTAATGATGAAGCCTTATTTGGTGAATGCAATCAAGGAACAAGGTAGAACAATAAGATCTATTGAGCCAAAGGCATATCCAGGAACCATTGCTTCCTCCAACACTATAAAACAATTGCGCATTGCTTTAGAAGGAGTGTGTATTAACGGAACTGCAAATAAATTATTTGCAGGTAGTCTATATAAAGTGGCTGGTAAAACAGGCACTTCTTTAGTGGCCGATGGAAAAGTAACCTATGCCGACAATCAATTTCAGTCCTCTTTTATTGGATACTTCCCGGCGGATAATCCGCAATACACTATCGCAGTTGTCATCATAAATAAACCCAATATTAAAAATCACTACGGATCTACAGTGGCGGGCCCAGTGTTTAAAGAAATTTCCGACAGACTTTATTCAACATACATTCAAAATAAATTAGAGCTTCCTACTACTGTTAAAGTAAAAGATACACAAAGTTTTGAATTTGCAGCTTCTAAAGCAGCTTTAAAAACAATTGGGAAGCAGCTGTCCTTAAAGTATACCGATTCCTCTACTAATAGTGATTGGGTGCAGGTGCAAGGGATACGTGAAACCATTTCCTCAATTAATAGAGTGGTGAGTAATGGAACCATGCCTAATATTATGGGTATGAAGATGCAAGATGCATTGTGGATTTGTGAAAAAAATGGTTTAGAAGTTAAAGTAGCTGGAAAAGGGAAGGTGACGCTTCAAAGTATTGCGGAAGGTCAGGTTATTATTAAGGGACAGCAAATTCAAATTCAGTTAAATTAATGAAAGACTTACAATCTATATTATTTGGCGTATCGTTAAGAGAAGTAGTGGGTTCAACCCAATTACAGATTACTGATATACAAATTGATTCTAGAAAAGTAAATGCCAATGGGATCTTTGTGGCCATTAAAGGAGTACAAGTAGATGGTCACCAGTTTATTCATATTGCCATTGAAAAAGGAGCAACTGTTATTGTATGCGAGCAATTACCCTCAATCATCAATGAGCAGATCACTTATTTAGTGGTGGCCAATGCATCGGAAGCGGTTGCTATTATGGCACATCAATTTTACAACGAACCTTCTCTCAAAATAAAATTAGTGGGCGTAACGGGTACCAATGGTAAAACAACGGTTGCCACTTTACTGTTTAAATTATTTTCTGCATTAGGATATCACTGTGGCCTCGTTAGTACGGTGCAAAATCAAATTGGAGATACCATTATTCCTTCAACGCATACTACGCCTGATGCTATTCAATTAAATGCCTTATTGGATAAGATGGTACAAGCAGGTTGTACCCATGTATTCATGGAATGCAGCAGTCATGCAATACATCAGCATCGAATTACTGGATTACAATTTGCAGGGGGTGCATTTACCAATCTTACTTTAGATCATTTGGACTATCACAAAACATTTGAAGCATATTTAGATGCAAAAAAAGCATTTTTTGATGCTTTGCCTTCTACTGCTTTTGCAATTTCAAATTTAGATGATAAGAATGGTGCAAATATGTTAATGGATACCAAGGCTAAGAAATTTACATACGCTTTACATGCACCAGCAAATTATAAAGGGAAAATTTTAGAAAACCAATTGACTGGTTTAATCATGTTAGTGAATGAAAAGGAAGTTCATTGCAGATTGATTGGCACATTTAATGCTTATAATTTTTTAGCAGTATATGGGGTTGCCCTTCAACTAGGAGAAGCATCGGAGAAAGTGTTAATCACATTAAGTGCCTTAACAGGCGCTGAGGGAAGATTTGAATATATTATTAGTGAGCAAAAAATTATTGGAATTATAGATTATGCACACACGCCAGACGCCTTAGAGAATGTTTTAATAACAGTCGCAAAACTAAGAAAAGGAGACGAGGAGGTTATTACGGTTGTGGGATGTGGAGGTGATAGAGATAAATCAAAACGTCCTATCATGGCACAGGTAGCTTGTGATTTAAGCACTAGGGTTTTTTTAACCAGTGACAATCCACGTTCGGAGGATCCCAATGATATTTTAACGGATATGGAGCAAGGCTTAACAAGTGCTGCCAAAAGAAAATATATCAAAATTGTAGATCGAAGAGAAGCAATTAAAGCGGCAATCAGTTTTGCAAAACCTGGCGACATTGTTTTAATAGCAGGCAAAGGGCATGAGAAGTATCAAGAAATAAAAGGGGTAAAAATGCATTTTGATGATAAGGAAGAATTACAAAACCTATTTAAAGAATTAGCTAAATAAAATAATATGTTGTATCATTTATTTTCGTGGTTGGATAAAAACTTTCATGTACCAGGACTTGGTGTATTTCAGTTCTTGACCTCTCGAATTGCAATGGCAATTTTATTGTCTTTATTTATTGCAACTGTTTTTGGTAAGAAGCTAATTTTGTTTTTACAGAAAAAGCAAATTGGAGAAACCGTAAGAGAATTAGGATTAGCAGGGGAGCAACAAAAAAAGGGTACGCCAACAATGGGTGGAATTATTATTTTGTTAAGCGTATTAATTCCAACACTATTGTTTGCCAATTTAGATAAAGTATATATCCGCTTAATGATTTTATGTACGATTTGGTTGGGTGTGATTGGATTTATAGACGATTATTTTAAAATCAGAGCCCGTAAGGAAGCCTTAAGTAAGGGGGAGGCCTATAAGAAGCAGAATAGTGATGGATTGGCAGCCATTTCTAAAATAATTGGTCAAGTAGGTTTGGGTATTATTATTGGAGTGACCTTATATTTTAGCAATGCGGTTACGGTGGAAAGAGAAATTGTTTCAAATACTGCAGTCACAGCAACATTGCAAAAAGGAGAGCGTGTTGCGAAGGATTCAAATATTATTGTCAGAAATATAAATGGAGTAGAAAGAAGGTTTGTAAAAGTGAAGACACCTATTACAACTATTCCCTTTGTAAAGAATCATGAGTTTAATTATTCTAAATTATTAAGCTGGGCTGGACCGGGTGCAGAAAAATTTACATGGATCGTTTATATTTTAGTAGTCACTTTTATTATTACAGCTGTTTCTAATGGCGCTAACATTACCGACGGGTTAGACGGTTTGGCTGCAGGAGTAAGCGCCATTATTGGAGCTGCATTGGGCATATTTGTTTATGTGAGTGGTAACTATGTTTTTGCCGACTACTTAAACGTTATGTATATCCCAAACCTTGGCGAGTTGTCTATTTTTGTGGGCGCATTTGTTGGAGCTTGTATTGGATTTTTATGGTATAATGCTTATCCAGCCCAGGTTTTTATGGGAGATACAGGAAGCTTAGCCTTGGGAGGTATCATCGCCTCTTTAGCCATTATTGTTAGAAAAGAATTATTAATTCCAATTTTTTGTGGTGTGTTTTTAATTGAAAACCTAAGTGTGATTTTACAAGTAGGTTATTTTAAATATACTAGAAAAAAATATGGGGAAGGTCGTCGCATATTTTTAATGAGTCCTTTGCATCATCATTATCAAAAAAAGGGATTTCATGAAAGTAAGATTGCAGTTCGTTTTTGGATTATCACCATTTTGCTAGTAGTAGCCTCCATCTTAACCCTCAAAACGCGATAACCCTTGGCAAAGAAATTAGTCATATTAGGAGCGGGCGAAAGCGGAGTAGGAACTGCTTTATTGGCAAAGCAAAAAGGCTATGATGTATTTGTATCCGATGCGAGTACCATCCAACCCAATTTTCAAAAAGAATTGGAATTGCATCAAATTGAATTTGAATTTGGTACTCATAGTGTCGAAAGAATATTGGCTGCTGATGAAGTAATGAAAAGTCCTGGTATTCCTGAGAAAAATGAATTGGTAGTAGCCATTCGTGCAAAAGGGATACCGGTGATTAGTGAAATTGAATTTGGATATCGTTATAAGGGGAATGCTAAAATCGCAGCCATCACGGGTAGTAATGGAAAAACAACAACTACCTCCTTGTTATTTCATATTTGTCAAGTAGCCGAACAAGATGCCGCCATGGTTGGAAATATTGGGTTCTCTTTTGCTAGACAAATTGCACAAGACCCAAAAGCTTTATATGTGATTGAAGTAAGTTCTTTCCAATTAGATGATATCCATTTTTTCAAACCCGATATTGCAATATTATTAAATATCACAGAGGATCATTTAGATAGATATAATTATGAATTTGAAAAATATGTGAAGAGCAAATTTAGAATCATTGAAAACCAAACAGAAACAGATTGTTTCATCTATTGTATCGACGATGAAATTATCGTAAAACACTTAGCACTACTAACCTATAATACTAACCCACTACCATTTTCTATGAAACAAGAAGTAAAAAAAGGAGGCTACATCAAAAACGAACAAATGATGTTAAAAATCCAAGAAGAACGTGTATCCATGAGCATTTATGATTTCGCTTTAAAGGGGAAACATAATGCCTACAACACCATGGCTGCAAGTATTGCTGCCACTACATTAGGAATTAGAAAAGAAAAAATTCGGGAAGCGGTAAGCAATTTCCACAATCTGGAACACAGAATGGAATTTGTTGCAACGGTTCGCGGCGTTGATTTTATCAATGACAGTAAAGCAACCAATGTAAACAGCACCTGGTATGCACTAGAAAGTATGCAGAAGAAAACAGTCCTTGTACTAGGAGGCATTGACAAAGGGAATGACTATTCCTTAATTGCTGAATTGGTTAAAGAAAAAGTAAAAGCAATTATTTGTATGGGAACAGACAATACAAAAATTAAAGACTTCTTTAAAGCCCTTGTTCCAGTGATCATTGAAGCAGATAGTGCTAAAAAAGCAGTAACGGAGTCCTTTAAGTTAGCTGAGAAAGGAGATGTAGTTTTATTAAGTCCAGCTTGTGCAAGTTTTGACTTGTTCAAGAATTATGAAGATAGAGGTCGTCAATTTAAAGATTCTGTAAAAGAATTATAATCATGCTTAATCAAACTAAGGATAATTTATTTTCTCAAATGCCTTCAATTAGTGGGGTTAAAGAGCATTTGGGACAAAGAACCAGAGGTGATAAGTATATTTGGGGTTTGTTCATTGTACTTGCACTAGTAGCTATACTGGTTGTATACAGCGCAACTGGATCCTTGGCGTATAAATCATTGGGTGGGAATACAACAAAGTTATTGATTAGACAATTAGAGTTCACATTAGTGGGAATCGTGGTCATTTTTGGTTTACACAGGGTTAACTATACCATGTTCTCCAGAATTGCATCCATTTTATATGCTTTATCTATTCCATTATTAATCTACACCTTAATATGGGGAACTAAAATTAATGACGGAAGTAGATGGATTAAACTTCCCATTATACATTTAACATTTCAATCCAGTGATTTAGCTAAGCTAGCCTTATTCATGTTTATCTCTAGAACTTTAAGTAAGAAACAAGCGGTTATCAAGGATTTTAAAAAAGGATTTTTACCGGTTATTATTCCAGTAATGCTCACTTGCGTTTTAATTATGCCAGCCAATTTATCCAATGCATTGCTTACGGGCGCTTCTTCGTTATTATTGATGTTTATTGGGCGTATTAGTTTAAAACATATTGGATTAACCATCCTGGTGGCAATGGTTCCTTTACTCATTATTATAAGTGTTGCTGTAGCAACCCATAAAGCGGGCAAAGCGCCCGTAGCTGAAGTAGAAAAACCAATGGTTGTAGAAAAAAGTAAAATATTTATTCGTTTTAATACTTGGGTAAGTCGTGTGCAGGATTTTATTTATCCAAATGAAAAAGAAGCGCCTTATCAGGTGCAGCAATCAAAAATTGCAATTGCGAATGGGGGCATATTTTTTGGTTTAGGTCCTGGTAATAGTCATCAAAGAAATTTTTTACCACAGGCTTATAACGATTTTATTTATGCCATCATTATAGAAGAGTATGGCTTAATTGGAGGGGCGTTTATCATATTTGTATACCTCGTTTTCTTATATAGATGTATCAGAATTTTCAGAAAGTGTCCTTATGCTTTTGGTGCATTCTTGGCTTTAGGGTTAAGCTTTACTTTAATAGTACAAGCTATTGCCAACATGGCTGTGACCGTAGGTTTAGTGCCTGTTACAGGTGTCACCCTTCCATTAATTAGTATGGGAGGTAGTTCCTTTGTATTTACTTGTTGCTCCATTGGAATCATATTAAGTGTGGCAAGAAACGTAGAGCAGTTAGAGGGAAATGCACCAGAGGAAACAGAAATTGAAATACCTGAGGAAGCAGAAGAAATTGAATCCGTTCAAAATCCAATACCTAAACATGCCTAAACAATTGCGTATCATTATTGCTGGAGGTGGAACTGGAGGACATATCTTCCCAGCAATTGCTGTTGCGCAAGCCATACAAAAAATACTGCCGGATGCGGCTATTT
>CAIOYQ010000198.1 GCA_903862505.1 uncultured Bacteroidota bacterium | reverse complement strand
TTCCGAAAAAATGGCTAAAACCGATCCTAAAGCAAAGGTAGAATTGGAAGTATTACAAAAATGTAAGGCACATTTAGATCAAGGTAAAAGTATTCGCTCCTTAGGATTAGACAAAGAAGAAAAAATAGCCATTGCAGATATATTCTTGTTAACTGAAAAGCCAGTCATGTATGTTGCCAATGTAGATGAAAAATCAATGCATACTGGAAACACGTATTCCGATAAATTGCTTGCTATGGCTAAAGAAGAAGGTGCTCAAGTAATTGTAATGTGTAATAATATTGAAGCGCAGATTACCGAACTAGAGGATCCCGATGACAAAGCATTGTTTATGGAAGAATATCAAATGAAAGAGCCCGCTTTGAATCGTTTGATACAATCCGCCTATAAGTTATTAGCACTTGAAACTTATTTTACAGCCGGTGTGCAAGAAGTGAGAGCATGGACCATTGGAAATGGATGGAAAGCACCACAGGCGGCGAGTGTAATACATACCGATTTTGAAAAAGGATTCATTAAAGCGGAAGTCATTGCATTTGAAGATTACATTAAATATAAAAGTGAAGCTGCTTGTAGAGAGAGTGGTAAATTAAGAATTGAGGGAAAAGAGTATATTGTAAAAGATGGAGATGTAATGCATTTTAGATTTAACGTTTAATATTCATTTATGTATCGTATGAAGTACCTTTTAATAATTGGTGTCACTATACTTATCAGTGCCTGCAATACAGGAAATAATTCGCAGGAAGGGGCCGATGAAACTAATCTTATTTTAGCTCCATCAGCGTTAACCTTCCAAATAATTAAAACACATACACACGATACCACATCTTATACCGAAGGGTTTGAATGGAACGGGGACACTTTGATAGAAAGTACTGGTAATTATAAGGAAAGTAAACTTATAATATTGGATACCAATATGAAGGAAATTAGAAAGCCTATAAAATTAAATGACGAATATTTTGGAGAGGGCACTACCCTATTTAAGGGAAAAATATACCAACTCACCTATAAGGAACATAAGGTTTTTGTGTATGATGCAAAAACCTTAAATAAATTAACTGAGCTATATTTCCCATTCGAAGAAGCCTGGGGAATGACCCATAACGACACTGCTATCATTGTTACTACCGGAGGGAGTAATTTATATTATTTAGATCCAGTTACATTTAAAACCATAAAAACTGTTGGTGTATATGATAATAACGGATATGTAGCCAATGTAAATGAATTAGAGTACCTGAATGGGAAATTATTTGCCAATGTATACTTAACGGACAAGATTTTGCAAATAGATCCTATGACAGGTAATGTATTAGCAGTTGCGGATTTATCTAATATTTTAGCCCAGGTAGGTATTAAAAATGATCCCAAAAAAATAGATGCCGGCAATGTACTAAATGGAATTGCCTATAATAAGCAGAGAGGAACATTCTTTATTACTGGTAAAATGTGGCCTGTAACCATTGAGTTAAAACTAAATGGCATTAGATAAATGATGTTAAATAAAATGCAGCATCTAGCATCTTAATCTCGTATATAATTGAACTTGCTCTTTTTGGATCTTTAAGGGCTTTGAAATTAGAGATACATCCAATAAAAAAAGCACGTACGATTCCAAAAAAACCAGCATTTTTATACTTTTCGCTTAACAAACTTACGTAGAAGCTGTCAAACCACATAGGTTTGTATTGCAAAACTTTCATGTTATTGAGCGCACATAATTTATCCATTGAAGAAGGAGAAAAATGATATAAATGTCTAGGAAGGTCATAGGCTGCCCAGTAATTTTTATAAAATTGTGCATCATAACTGCAATGATTGGGAACGGCAATAATTAATCGCCCATTTACTTTTAATAAAGACTTGAAAGCATTCATATAAGCCGATAAATCATGTACATGTTCTAAAACATGCCATAAAGTAATTACTTCAAAGCTATGCTTAGGTAGATTGTATAATTCATCAACTGGCAATAAGGTTAAATTGTAATTATCTAAAGCTCTTTTCCTGCTACCTTCATCAGGCTCTAATGCAGTCACTTTCCAGCCTTTTTTATCCATCGTACTAGCAAATGCCCCCGTACCTGCTCCTATTTCTAAAATATGCCCTTTATGCCCTGTAAATAAAGACTGGACCCATTTTGATTTTTGTAATAAAGTGCGTGTTTTAACCTTATGATATAATTTATTCATCCAACCTTCCTTTACGTCCGTATGGGAAATATAATTAGTGAAATTATAGTAAGGTGCAATAGCTGTTTTTGAAGGCGAAGGAAATGTAAACAATAACGTACATTTCTTGCAAACAAGTATATCAAAGGACTCCTGTGTTAGGGAATAGTCTTTAGCTTGTAAAGTCAACGCTATATTATCATTTTTACAAACAGGGCAATCAGTATAGGTCTGTTGTTGTAATGACATATGCTGATTATAATTGTTTGTATATGATAAGTGCAGCAGCAATAAGTATTAAGCAAATTGACCATGCCCACCAATAATCTTTTCTTTTATTAGAATGTTCGTACTCACTTTCAAATAAAGGTGCCATAACCATCTCTAAATCTTTATAATACAAATCGGCATTATATAAATTATTCCAAGAAATTATATTTTCATTTTTATGTAAAGTACCAAGATTCCCAAAATTTAAACTGGATATATTTTGTTCTTTAAATTGTTGAATAAACCCTTCAAATTGTAAATTGGCTTGTTCGATAGAAATATTTAGCTCCTCTGCTAGGAAATTATAAAAATGTTTAGAAGGAGCAACCTCAGTAAGTTCTAATTCTATAAATTCCTTAGGTGCAATAAATTTATTCTGATCCCAAAAAGAAGCCTGTTTACTCCATTTTAAGATACCAATGGAGGGTAAATCAAGTTGACCGTTTTTGATAAAAAAATGTACTAATGTATTAATCATAAAATTTACTTAAACGAATATACAACACCTGCTATTAATTGAACGCCTAAAGATGGGTAATTTGACCATCTTTGATAAGGCTTATCCAATAAATTATCCCCTTTTACCCAGGCAGTAAAACGAGGGGTTAATTTATACGACATAGATGCATTCAAAACAAGTGCATTGTCTAAATCATAAGGTATCGCAAATTCGTTATACAAAGTAGCACCTGTAAAATAGTTCAGATTACCATTTAATTGAAAATTTTTGTTAGGCGACCAAGTGATTTTTGAATTCACCTCTAATGGTAAAATACCCCATGGCTTAATATTTTGTTCTAATGAATTAAACTGGATATATTTTAAATTATTAGTTATTAATAAATGATCGCTAAACTGATACCTCAAATTTGCATCAAATTGAATGGTACTTGCTTTGTTCTCAAAAATACTATTATAATACAAGCCATTATTCAAGAGGTTTGTATTTGTTTTTTTATTAAACAATAATAAATTGGTATAGTTATTAAATGAAAATGAAAATCCATAATTTAATCGTTTCCCGTTACTTATATTTAATGCAATAAATTTGCTGTCTTGAGTAGTAATTTCTAATTGATTGGGTACTGCTATCCAAGGATTTTGACCTACTAAATTGGTATAAGAATTATTATTTACAAAAGCGTGCCAACCAGCACTCAAAATAAAATTAGTGTCTTTTAAAATTTTCTTATAAGCAATGTCAGGATAAAGATGAAATTCACTATTTATTAAAACGGGGCTCACCCCTATTTTAATGACACTATTGAATTTATTAAATTCTACGTTAGGGTCTAACCTTACCAAATGCTTTGCATTGCTGTTTCCATTTTTAATAGAAAATTGGTTCATGGAATAGGATAAATCAAAATTCAAATGTGTATTCATACTTAAATCAACAGCAAAAGGGCTATTGATACTAATTAAGTTATTCGTAGCCCCTTCAATTCCTTCAAATCGCTCATACAATAAATTGGGTGTATAATTGATAGTTCGGAGGCTATTTTTTGGAGTTTTTAACCAACTCAAAGAAACTCCAGTAAGAAAACTGTTTTGTTTAAAGTTTGCGAATGGCAATGTTGAGGAATCTGGAACAAGGCCAAATCTATACCTGCCAACTTGTTGATAATAAAATTTTGATAATAAATGTCCCTTATCAGAAAAAACATAATCTCCTAAATAGTTAAGACCCAAACTGCGGGTTGACTGTAAATGGTGATCCCCTTTAATAGATTCATTATTAATATTAAAACTATGCGTATTATTGAATTTGTCTATAATATATTGGTCTAGCTCTATAAAATGATGGAAGTAATTTCCATATCCAAATTTTAGGGTAGTATTCCTTTGCAATAAAGCCACCGAATCCATTTTAAAGGATCTTGGCACCAAGGGTATAGGACGATATTGAAAACTCAAGTTTTGACTAGGTACTTGATAGTCTAATCTTACCGAACCCGTATCATTTCTTTCATTAGCAGTTGCAAAATCTATTTTTGCTATATTTTTTAACTGTGGCTTAAAAGCAGACAATATGGTCACCACTTTTTCTGGTAAGGAATCCACATTCGTAATATCCCGAGTAGTGTATTGAACATCTAATTTAGTGTCTGGAGCCGTCTTAGCAGTTTTTACTACTTTAACCGTATTTTTCTTTGATTTAGATTTTGATTTAACTGCTTTTTTCTTGGTCGTAGTTTGTTTAGCCTTCTTTTTTTTCTTTTGTGCGTTGGCAGGGACATAAAAAAGCACAAACGCCATTAAGAAAAGTAATATATAGTTGAAATGTTTTTTCATAGTCTGGATTTCTAATTATTTGTAGATTCAACCAATAATTTAAGTTTATTTGCGGCTTCTAATTTTAGCTCTTCTATACTCGCATTTTCTGCAACACTCTTATAAGTGGCAATGGCATTGAAATTATCTTTTTGGGCAATGTAAATATCCCCCAATAAAACATAAGACTTGGTCACCCAATATTCATATGCCGATTGTTTTTTAATAACATCAAATGCTGTCTTTTCAGCTAAGGACAACTTTTGCTGATCTAAATATAATTTAGCTAGTGAATAATGAGCTTCCGCAGTAATTAAGGTAGAATTTGACTTGATCACCTTATTTAATATTTGAGTAGCTGTTACAGAATCTTTATTTATTAATGCCTGATGATAAAGTGCCATATTCGCAATTACAATATCGTCCGGTGCAGAACTCTTATCCTGTAAAATTTGGCTTGCTATGATTGCACATTCTTGCCATTTTTCATTTTTATATTCACATCTTAATAGTCCCTTAAGTGCTTCATTTTTATTTTCTTGCTGGGTGGCAATTGAAGCCAATACATTAAAATACTTTTCTGCTAACGCATAATCTTTTACATTAAAATAATTTAATCTAGCAGCCAATAAAGAAGCTCTTTCCGCATATTTATTAGGTGCTTGATTTGCAACAATCCCAAAATAATGAGCAGCCGAATCAAACTGTTGTTGCGCATATTCAATTTCTGCAATTATATTGTTGGCTTCTAATTGATTATTACCCATAGGGAAGCCTACCAAATACTTTTTAAACCCTTGTGCCGCTTCTGAAAACTTCTTTTGCTCATATTTTAATATAGAAGCCTTAAACGTTAAGGAATCTTGTTCATTAATTGCCAATGGCTTGCCGTAATCATTCATAAATTGCACAAACAGTTCAGGAGTTTGATCCTCCACATAGATATTCCTAATAAACTCTACTGCATTTTCACTTTCAACTGAATTGGGATAAGTACTATATAAGTCTCTGAAATTTTGCAAGGCTACCTCATTTTTATTTAAGTTAAAGTACACAATACCAAGTTTGTAATAGGCTTGCGGGTAGTAACTACTTGCTCTTTTGTCAATTAACACTTTACTTAATGGTTCTATGGCAGCATCGAAATTTTCTTGATTGGTATACGTATCAGATAATTCCATGAAGGCATCATTAATATATGGCGACTTTGGAAATTGCGAAACTAATTCTTTTAAAATTTTTATTTTTTCATTTGCCTTACCCATACCGCCTACTATAATAGCTTTTTGTAAAGTCGCATAATCAACCGTGGTCCATTCCCATTCAATCGCATTTTGAAAAATCTCCAATGCAGCTTTATACTGTTTTGTCATCATTTGGCAATCGCCTAATCTTAAATAAGCATCTTGTTGATAAGCCTCAATCATATTACTATGATTGTATTTTGAAACAAAAGAAAAATGGGATAACGCTTTTTGAAAATTTGCCTTTTTTAAGTAGCAATATCCTAATGTATACTTTGCGTGTCTTTGAGAGACTTCACCCACTTCGATTGGATCCAATAAAAAGCGTTCTAAAATTTCTATTGCCATATCAATCCTACCTAATTTGTAGGAAAGCTCCCCCAACCAAAATTGTGCGTAAGGAACCATTTTAGCATTATAGGGTGTATTCAATATTTGACTTAACAATGGATATGCTTTCTCAATTTGGCCATCGTTTATATACAAAGTAGCCCTGCCATATAAAACACTTGGATATAATTTTAAAAGATCGGTAGAAGGATTTTGAACGGATTCAAACGCTTCTAAGGCTTGTATATAATTATTACTGTAAGCAAGTGCTGTAATCCATAAAGATTTAGCGTCGTCTTTATAAATGGAATTAGGATAAGTAGTCATAAACTTATCCAGTGTAAAAATGGCATTGCTATACTCTTTTAATTCCGTACAAAGTTTTCCATAATTATATAATGAAATTTCTTTTTGAGATAGGTTTTGGCTTTTTGAAGCGCAAATTAAAAAAGCATTCTTAGCTCCATTTTTATCATTTACCTTTAGATAGGAAGTTGCCAGTAAATACATACTGTTTTGCCCTAATGAATCTTCTTCACTTGCAAGTTCTTTAAATCCAGGTATTGCTTTTTCCCAATTTTGAGATTGAAAATAGCAAAATGATAATTGATATAAATCCTGAGGATCTACCTTTTTCTGAACTGATACATAATTTAATAAATAAGGTAAAGCTTTTTCGTATTGTTTTTTCTCAAATAATAAGTGACCCATAAGTTGTTTTAACTTAAGGTCATAAAATTGTCCACTGATCTTTAAAGCAGCTTCACAGGTTTGCATAGACTTTTCATAATCTCCTAAAAAATAATACAATTGACTTATGTAAAATGGAGTCAATTTAGCATAGGCTTCATTTTGAGCTGCAATTTGAAAATAACCCAATGCAGCAGTGAACTCTTTTTTCTCTAGCGCAATGAATCCTGCATAATAATTTGCATCGGTATAATTTGGATTGTTTTTTACCTGCCTAACCGAACTCAATAAACTAGTTGCCTTATTCCAATTACCCGCTTTAAAGTGTAAATAACCTTCTAAATAATTCATTAAAATAATTTCCTCATTATCTATATCGTCTAGGCTAACTTTTGCAAAGGACTTAAAGACTTCAGCATCCAGCTGATGTTTAAAATAATATGCACCCAATGCAAAGGAGAGCTTAGATTGATAAATACTATTATTACATGTTGTTAACCATTTTTTCGCATCTAATTCGGCATTTACCCTATCCACCACTAAGGATAAATTATGAAAATAAAAGCCAACATCTTCCTGGTTTTTATGTAAAGAATAAGCGGACTGCATATGCTGAAATGCCAATACCGTATCCCCTAATTTTAGCGCATTGATTCCTTTTTCGAAAGATGGATCTTGTAATTGATTGGATACCGAAATTTGACCTTTAACATTTATATTTAAACTACATGTTAAAAGGAAAGTGGCAAAAGAAATGATCGCTGTTTTTTTGAACATAAAGCCTGTATTTAATAATAACCTAAAATTAAGCCCTCTTAATAGAACGTATTGTTAAATAGACTTATTGTGGAAAAACAGATTGATTGCTTAAATTTGTCAACAATTACAATAAATTCAAGCTTATATGTACGAACACAATACCACCATAAGAGTGAGATATGCGGAGGCTGACCCAATGAATGTGGTTTACTACGGCAATTATGCTCAATATTTTGAAGTAGGCAGAGTTGAAAGCCTTAGGGCGCTGGGTATTAGCTATAAATCCATGGAAGAATTGGGTTTTATGCTGCCGGTAGTGGAATTAAATATAAAATACCTGAGATCCGCCTATTATGACGATTTAATCACCATAAAAACCATGATTAAACAATTGCCAGTGGATCATAGAATACAATTTGACCAAGAAATTTACAATGAAGCAGGAAAGCTACTTACCATTGGAACAGTGAAATTGTATTTTATGGATCAAAGCCTTACCAAACGAGCATCCATGCCTCCATTTTTAAGCGAAAAACTAAGCTCCTATTTTAGTTAAAACGCCTTATTTTGATTTACTTTGCACCGAATTAATAATCATTCAATGCAATTCATAAAAGCGTCAATTATAACCATTGGAGATGAACTACTCATTGGTCAAGTAATTGATACCAACAGCGCCTATATTGCACAGTCACTCAATAAAATTGGAGTCACTGTGACCAAGCGAATCGCAGTTGGAGACGACAAAAACGCTATTTTAGATGCACTGTCAAATACTTCAAAACAAAGTAATATAGTAATCATTACGGGTGGATTAGGCCCTACTGCAGATGATATTACAAAGCCTTTATTGAATGAATATTTTGGAGGCAAATTGGTGATACACCAGCCTTCCCTTGATCATATCACAGATATTTTTTTAAATAAATATAAGCGCCCTTTAATAGAAAGAAATATTAAACAAGCAGAAGTTCCGGATGTTTGTGAAGTATTATTTAACGAAAACGGTACAGCCCCAGGAATGCTTTTTGAAAAAGAAGGTGTACTTTATTTTTCTTTACCTGGTGTGCCGCACGAGATGAAGGGATTAGTGGATAAATATGTGATCTCAAAAATTAAGCAATCTTTCAAAACACCTAGCATTGTTCACAGGACTTTACTCACTGCTGGACTAGGTGAATCCTTCCTTGCAGAAATAATCGCCGATTTTGAAAATGCATTGCCAAGCCATATCAAATTGGCTTATCTGCCCAATTTTGGCATGGTCAGACTTAGATTAACAGGAACAAGTGATAATGAAAATGAATTGATTACCAATATGGAAGCAGTTTTTGCTGAATTAAAAGTAAAAGTACAAGCATATCTGGTAACCGATAAGGACGAAGCCATGGAAGTGGTGGTGGGCGGTTTATTGAGATCAAATAATCAAACAGTTGCCACTGCGGAAAGCTGTACGGGGGGGTATATTGGTCACTTATTATCAAAGCACGCAGGTTCTTCCCAATTTTACACGGGAGGCATTATTAGCTATGATAATAGAATTAAAACGGAATTCTTAGACGTTTCCACCGAAATCTTACATACCGTAGGTGCTGTAAGTAAAGAAGCCGTAGAACAAATGGCAGTGGCTGTAAGAGCAAAGATGAATACCGATTATGGTGTTTCGGTGAGTGGAATTATGGGACCATCGGGCCAAACAGACGAAAAACCACTAGGAATGGTATGGATTGGGGTAGCTAACAAGGAAAAAGTGTATTCAAAAGTACTTTACCTTCGTTTTGACCGATCTAGAAATATAGAAGTAACTGCTACTCAGGCTATAAATTTACTTAGGTTGTTAATTATCAATAAAATTTAGTCTTATTTTTGCTTAAATTCTCTAATATGCCGCTTGTTGATTTGGTGATGCCTAAATTGGGTGAAAGTATAATGGAAGCGACCATATTAAAATGGTATAAGCAAGTAGGTGATACTATTCAGCTTGATGAAACTTTATTAGACATAGCAACCGATAAGGTGGACAGCGAAGTGCCTTCTATAGTTGGTGGGGTTATCAAAGAAATTTTATTTGAGGTGAATGCAGTCGTTCCTATTGGATCCGTAATTGCAAGAATTGAATCACAAAATACAACAGCATCCATTGCCACTGCAGAAGTAAGTGCTCCAGTGGATTCCGTTTCTGAACCTTTACAAGCAACAGCAATTTTAGATCATAAAGTGGAAGCAGAAATGGTTCCCTTTACCCCTAGCAGCTCTAATCAGTCCACTACAACTTCACAAGTCCCTTCCGAAAATAATTTAACGGATACGTTTATTGGGGAACCAAAATTTTATTCACCATTAGTTTTAAGCATCGCGCAAAGCGAAGGCATTGGACTCAATGAATTACAATTTATACATGGTACGGGTAATGAAGGCCGGGTTACTAAAAAGGATATTTTAAATTATATCGCCGCTAAAAAAGCAGGTGTAGTTTCTAGTCCAGCAAGCTCAGTTGCTTCTTCCAATAGCATGAGTACTGTTCAATCTACCCCTCAAAACAAGCCATTAGATGCAATTTTAAATGAACAAAATACTTTTTCGACACAATCAACCCATGCAAAATTTTCAAGTCCAGACGATGTAGTCCTATCTGGTGATACGGAATTAAAAGAAATGGATAGGATGAGGAAGTTGATTGCAAAGCATATGGTGGATAGTGTTCAAACCAGCCCGCATGTTACTTCTTTTGTGGAAGTAGATGTAACCAATATGGTTGTGTGGAGAGAAAAAGTAAAGTTATTATTTGAGAAAAGAGAAGGTACTAAGTTAACTTATACCCCCATGTTCTTGGAAGCGATTGCTGCTACCCTTGAAAGATTCCCTATTATAAACGCAAGCTTACAAGGAGATACGATTGTTTATAAAAAAGATATTAATATTGGAATGGCCACTGCCCTTCCAACTGGTAATTTAATTGTCCCTGTTATTAAAGGTGCGAATCAATTGAGTATTGTTGGTATTACTAAAGCCGTTAATAATTTAGCCAATGCTGCAAGAAATAATCAATTAAAACCTACGGATACAAAGGATGGTACTTTTACGGTAACCAATGTGGGTACTTTTGGAAGTATAATGGGTACCCCTATTATCAATCAACCACAGGTTGCCATTTTAGCGTTAGGTGCTATAAAAAAACGTCCTGTTGTTATTGAAACACCAGCTGGCGATGCCATTGCCATACGACATATGATGTATTTGTCAATGAGCTATGACCATAGAATAGTAGACGGCGCCATTGGTACACAATTTTTATCCGCAGTCGCAAAAGCTTGCGAAAGCTGGGATGAGAATAGACAATGGTTTCAATACGTTTAGTGTAAACCCCAATCTCTTCCTTTCATCAATGCTGGCACACCATTACTCATCCAAGTTGGCATGGGCGCTCCTTTTAAATAATGATCAAAGAATTGTTGTTCTCTAATTTGAATATCTTTTCTGTTTTTTCGCTCCACTAAATTATGTGCTTCGTTATTATATACAAGCATCCATATTTTTTTATTTAATCGGCGCATAGCAGTAAAATATTCAATGCCTTGATACCATGGCACAGCATCGTCTGCATCATTACTCATAATCACCAACGGTGTGGTTACTTTAGGCAATGAAAACAAAGGTGAATTTTGAATGTATAAATCGGGACGTTCCCATAAAGTAGCTCCTAAACGACTTTGTGTTTTCTCGTATTGAAATTGTCTTACAATACCAGGGCCCCATCTAATACCACCATAGGCGCTTGTCATATTCACCACTGGTGCACCTGCCCAAGCAGCTGCATATAAATTAGTTTTGTTTATTAAGTAAGCAATTTGATAGCCTCCCCAACTTTGACCTTGTAAACCAATTTTGGTACTGTCTATAAATCCTTTTTGCACCATGGCTCTAGTTCCACTTAAAATATAATCATACGCCCCTTGTCCAGGATAGCCTTTTTGGTACCAAATGTCTGGAACAAAAACAAGGTAACCCCTGCTCACAAAAAATGGAATATTCAATCGAGAAGGAGTTGGAGATGGCGCTAAATAGTTATGTAAGGTTTGATTATTTCTTTCATAGAAATAAACAATCATTGGATATTTCTTTTTTGGATCAAAATCCTCAGGATAGTACATAATCCCTTCTGCTTTTTTACCCGTGTATGCTTTCCAACTCACTAATTCGGTGGTTAGCCAATTAAAATCTTTTTGTTGTTCATTTATTTGTGTAATGGCTTTTGGATTTTGAACAGTTGTATTTAATTGATAGCCATATAAATTAGGAGCAGTCTTCTCGTCTTCTTGCATTACTACAAAATCAGTAGCATTTTTTGCTTTCTCAATAGTGGTAAAATGCATTGGGAGTTTATTCAAAACCTTGAATTGCATATTTTCCATAGTAAGAGCAGCCAGAGACTCAGATTTATCTATTTCACTAAACCCTTTAATTAATAAAGTATCATTCATTCCAATTGTTTTGTGATCCAGGTCTGTTTCTACAAAACGGTAACTTGTTTTACTAGCCCGTCCATTGGTTAGAAGTTTAGAAGGATTAATCCCCTTTGCATCCACCAACCATAAATCATAGCGATCATATAAAATAAAGGAATCATTGTTACTTAACCATTTTGCTACACCATATGCATTTGGATCATCTGGAACATCATTATCCTCATCATATAGAGTAAATTTAATGTCTTTCGCCACCACTATCTTTTTTTGAGTTTTACTATTGTATGCATAATATTTTTTCAAAGTCTCATCATAAAATACCAAATTACTTCCATCATAAGCACTTGTTATTAGATTACCTTTCCAACCTTTATGTACTAAACTACGTTGCCCATTATTATTATCAATTTGATAAATATCTCTTAAACTATACCCCTGCCATTGTGAAGCAATTTGATAGGTAGAATCTTGAATTGCAAAACTAATAGCCCCATCTCCTTCTATTGTACTAATAATATTTCGGTCTCTAATTTTACCCAAATAAACCATTTTACCATCATTCAAATTGTACAATACTGGTTCAGTCGCTTTTAAATCGGTTTCTAAACTTTTAACTTGTACCGTTTGTAACGCTACATCATTGTAATGCCAAATATCTAAAACTGCTCTTTCAAATTCTGGAAGACTTGTATCTTTCGCAGGAAGAATAGGCTGAATCCCAAATTCTAAAATATTACCCGATTTACTAAATTTTAATTTCTTATCCCCACCAATGGTATAATTTGAAGGAAGGGAGGCACTCATTCTGTTCACTACTCTTTTAGCAGAATCGTCACCTGCTTTATAAATAGCTAGTTCGTAATTCTTTTGTAAGGATTTATCAGTACTATCTTTTTCAATTAAATAGGCAAGGAATTTGCCATTTTCATCCCAGCTTAATCCAGTAGCCGTATAAAAATGAGTGCTTATAGGCATCGCTAAGGTGTCCGCTATATTTGCTAATAGTATTTTATTATTGGAGGTTTTTGTTTTTACTTGATTCATTGCCAACCCTAAACCCAAAGGATGAATTTGATATTGAGTGATATTTGAAAACGTCTTTGAAATTTTTGAATTCAGATCCATCCAAACCAATTCGCTTCCCTCTTTGACAATATCCCCTTTTTTGTCTTTTAAGTAAACCAACTGATCGTTTCCTTTAACAGGTAGTTGAAATGATTTAACAGAAGCTATTTTCTCCATAGAACCATTCAAAAGATTTACAATTACCAAACTATCTTTGGGCATTTCATCAGGTTTCTTTTTGTCTATTTTTGCTTTTCTAGTTTCTTGAAAAAGTGGTTTGATTTTAGCAATCAAGAAACGTCCATCTTCCGTAAACTGTGCTTGCGTACCTCTTTGTATTTTAATATCTGTGTTATTCATGCGATTATTAATCACCAATATGGCATCTCCCTCCTGAGGTGTAATTACAAAGCTTACAAACCTGCCTTGGGGTTGATAAACAACTTCTCGAATACTTTGCCATGCATCATACACAGTATGGTCTAATACTTTCTTCTGTCCAAAAGACACCAAGGAAATAAATATTCCTAGTAAACTAAATATTCTTTTCATATTATAATAATTATTAATAAAACACAACATTTTGTTTGTATTTTTGTTATGTAATATATAAAATTTGTCGTTTGTATGAGGATATTTTACTTAATAGGTTTTGTACTTCTTTTTCCTTTTTTGGTACAGGCCCAATCCAAAGGAAATTTAGCGGGTGAGGTACTTGATAAAAACACCCAAAAGCCATTATTTGGCGCGAACATCCAAATAGTAAATACCAATTATGTCACGATGAGTGATAGCTTAGGAAAATTTGCCTTTAAGGGTATCCCTACTGGCCAGTACCAAATTGTTATTAACTATGTGGGAAGCATACCTTATAACTTATACAACGTAATTGTAGGTTCTGGAAACATTAGCTATATCACCGCCGAATTACTCCCTCTTGAAATAACATTAAAAGAAGTAGTGGTAGGCAATATAAAAAAATCGGTACGTGCTGCAACCTTGGAAACACCTTTGAGTATCCAAAAACTAACTTCAGAAGAAATAAAATCAAGCCCTGGTAGCAATTTTGATATTTCCAAAGTAGTACAAACTTTACCCGGTGTTACAGGTTCTGCAACCACAGGTGCGGGTTTTAGAAATGATATTATTGTTCGTGGTGGTGCACCCAATGAAAATGTATTCTATTTAGATGGTATTGAAATTCCCGTAATCAACCATTTTAGTACACAAGGTAGCGCAGGTGGGCCCCAAGGGATATTAAACGTATCCTTTATTGATGAGGTTAAACTTTCCTCTTCTGCATTTGACGCAAAATATGACAACGCATTATCCTCGGTATTTGAATTCAAACAAAAAAAAGGGAATAGCGAGAAAGTACAGGGCAATTTTCGATTAGGTGCAACCGAAGTAGCTAGTACCTTAGAAGGACCTCTTTCCAAAAACGGAAAAACAACTTTTTTACTATCGGCCAGAAGAAGCTATTTACAATTCCTATTTCGTTTATTAGACTTGCCTATCCGGCCAAACTATTGGGATTTTCAATATAAAATATCACACCAAATAGATAATAAAACAACGCTTACCTTATTAGGGGTAGGCGCCATTGATAAATTTTATTATGTAGCCCCACAAAATTCTACTCCCGAAAAAAGATACGCTTTAAATATTTCACCAACAATCAATCAGTGGAGTTATACTGTTGGTGCATCTTTAAAAAAATTAATAAACAAGGGATATTGGAATGTAAGCATTAGTCGATCTCACTTAAACAATATTAGTGAAAAATACGAGGATAATCTTAACCCCATTAAAGGTGAAAAAACATTTGATTATACTTCCAATGATATATCAAACACCATAAGATTTGATATCACAAAAAGTTTTCTAGGTCTTAAATGGACAACTGGTGCTAATTTACAGTCCATAGAATATGATAACTCAACTTTTCAAATCTTACCTAGACCCTATGTGGATAGTGCTATTTTACCTACTTATTTACCTGCCCCTAATTATTTCAAATATGCGACCAATTTAAATTATAGAAAATATGGTGCATTTTTTCAAATTGGTAAAAGGGCATTTAATAATCGTTTAGGCATTAGTGCAGGTATAAGAACAGATGGCAATGGTTTTAATACAGCTGGCAGGGAGTTTTACAACCGCCTATCGCCAAGAATTGGATTTAGTTATGTATTAACAGATAAGATAAATTTGAACGCCTCATTAGGGAGATACTTTAAAGTGGCTCCAAATACTTCTTTAGGGTTTAAATACTTGAATGGCAATTATGTAAATAAAGAAGCCGATTATATTGGCGCCAATCATTATGTAGCAGGGATTGAATACTTACCAAGCGAATCAACAAGATTTACTGCTGAAGTGTTTTATAAAAAATATTTTAATGTGCCTATTAGTATTCAAAAAGGATTAAGCTTATCCAACTTAGGGGCCGATTTTAATATACTAGGGAATGAGCCTATTATTAGTAATGGAAAAGGACGAAGTTATGGCTATGAACTTTTCGCACAACAAAAATTAACAGATCGCTTTTTTGGAGTTGCAAGCTATAGTTTTTTTAGAAGCGCCTACACGGATATGAATGGCACTTATATAAAAAGCTCCTGGGAAAACATCCATGTATTAAGTTTAACCGGTGGTTATAAATTTAATAAGAACTGGGAATTTGGCATTAAATATAGATTCCAAGGGGGGACACCTTATACACCCTATAATATGGACGCGAGTAGAATTAATTTCCTAACACAGGGTTTGGGCGTTTTAGATTATAATAAAATTAACACCCTCCGACTTCCAAACTATCATTCAAGTGATATAAGAATTGATAAGAAATATAATTACAAAAAAACAACATTTGACTTTTTCATAGATATTACCAATTGGTATGGGAGCAATAGTGTATCTCCTAATGTTTACACATTTGAAGCCAACACAGATGGAAGTTTCAAAACCACCGATGGAAAACCAATTCAAAAAAATGGCGCCAATGGAATACCAAATTTAACAAACAGCAATAGAGTATTTGTCACCCCTACGTTTGGTTTTATTTGGGAGTTTTAAGGACTCTATACATTTGGATAAACACAGACATGGCAATTAAGAAAAAGCCTGTATAAAAACTAATCCCTAACTGTTTGTGCTCTTGAAATATCACAAATGAAATAAGTATCCCATAAACGGGTTCTAAATTCAGTGTAACATTCATCGTAAAAGGGCTAATATGCTTTAGCGCTGACAGCATTAAATAATTAGACCAGACCGTACAAACCAATGCTAAAATCATTAACCAACCCCAATCCATTTTTGTAGGCATTGGTATCTCGGTTTTTGTAAACCAACTTAAAGCGATTACAATCATTGCTAAAAATACAAAACCCCCTAACATTTGAAATGTTTGTATGGTCTGAGGTGGATTTTTTACTGTCAACTTTTTATTAAACTGTGTAAATAATGCAGCAATAAATGAGGACCCCAGTCCTACTGCAATTCCTTTTCTGTATTGTATATCAAATTGAAAAATAAATAGTATCCCTAATAAACTTATTAGCGCAATCATTAAATCCTGCCATTGTATTTTCTTTTTAGTAAACAATGGGTCTAATAATACTGTGAATAGGGCTACACTAGAAAGACAAATTAAACCTATAGAGACATTGGAAAGTTTGATACTCGTGTAAAATAATACCCAATGCATAGAAATCAAAATACCTACCCCAATAATATGCCACTTTGTTTTATTAGAAATTGAGATTTTATTGCTAATGAATGAATACATTAATATAGTAACTAACGAGGTAATTCCCATTCGATACATCACAAGATTTAATCCATTCAACTGAATTAAATTTCCCAAAGGGCCAGTTAAACCTGCTAAAAAAACAAATAGATGAAGTTGTGATAATGATTTCCTAAAACTATCCACGCTTTATATATTTTACATAGCGTCCTGTTATAAACAACCATTGCATATTTAAAACACCCTTGATCGCTTCCTTAATAATTCCTTTTGACATTTTACTAACGCCAATTTTTCTATCAACAAATTTAATGGGCACTTCTTTAATTTTGAAGCCTAATTTCCAACTAGCGAATTTCATTTCAATTTGAAATGCGTAACCAATAAACTTTATATTGTCAAAATTAATACTATCTAATACTTTTCGCTTATAACAAACGAAACCTGCAGTTGGATCCTTTATCGACATCCCTGTAATAATTCTTGTATAAGCGGATCCACCTTGTGAGTATATTTTTCTATCTAAGGGCCAATTGTCTGTAGACCCCCCTTTTACATATCTACTTCCTACTGCTACATCCGCTCCCTCATCACAAGCAGCACACAAACGGTCTAAATCTTTTGGATTGTGAGAAAAATCGGCATCCATTTCAATGATATAATCATAGCCATTGGAAAGTGCCCATTTAAACCCATGAATATAGGCAGTACCCAAACCCAATTTACCAGGCCTACATTCAATAAAAACCCTACCTGCATTATTTTGCATAATATCTCTTACTATATTAGCCGTTCCATCTGGCGAACCATCATCAATAACTAATATATGATACCCGGATTCAAAAGACAAAACAGCATCAATAATGGATGCGATGTTCTCTTTTTCATTGTAAGTAGGTATTAAGACAATTTTTTTCACTTCTATAATAGTGGC
>CAIOYQ010000197.1 GCA_903862505.1 uncultured Bacteroidota bacterium | reverse complement strand
TTAGATAATATATCCGATGGGGACGTTAAAATAGTAGATATTAATAATGATGGTTTATTAGACATTACCGTAGCCGGTTTAGATACCCTGGCCAATCCTGTGACTAAATTTTACTTAAACCAAGGAGGCTTTGGTAACTTTACTTTGTCGCAAAATAAAAATATCCCACAATATGCTAATGCTGCTATTAGTTGGGGAGATGCGGATGGAGATGGAAGTATGGACTTAGTAATCAGCGGACAAAAAGCATTGTCTACAACAACTTCAATTTATTTAAATAAACAAGGGGATAATTTGAATACGGCACCTGCAACGCCACAAAACTTAACCTTTGTCGATCAGGGTCAAGGAAGGGTAGTATTGCAATGGGATGCATCAGAGGATGATCATACTAGTGCAAACAATATGTATTATAACTTGAAGTTGGGAACCAAGCCTGGATTAAGTGATTTGCGTGTTATTCAAGTGAATCCTAAAACGGATAAATTACAAACACCTAATACTTCATTAATTGGTTCAAATAAATATTATCTAGAATTACCTCCGGGAGTTTACTATTGGTCAGTGCAAGCGGTAGATGGTAATTTCTTATCTTCTTCTTTTGCAGATAACCAAAAAATTGTATTGAAATATTCATGGCAGTTTGTAAACCAAGGTGGTATTATAGACTCAAGAATTAAACCACTTGAAAACCCTGCTTTTGCATGGGCCGATGTAAGTAATAGAGGCGTATTTGATTTCTTATACTTAGGAACAGGAGACGCAACTAATGATCAATTCAATACACCAGTTGGTTTGTATAAAAACTTAGGAGGTAAGTTTGCTAAATTTAGAAATGACTCTAACTGGGTTTCTTTAGCCGGAAGAGGTACTGGATTTAGGAACGACTTAAATGGTTTTGTAAATGCACAAATTAAGTGGGTAGATATTAATAACGATGGCTTATTAGATTTAGTAGTCGCTGGTGATGATGTCTCCAACTTAAAAGGAAAATTGGTGGTGTTCAAAAACCTAGGTAATTATAAATTTGAGAACATAACCAATAATGTGTTCAGTGGTGAAAAATTGGCTAGTGCTAAAATTGACTTTATAGATTTAGATAATAATGGCTATAAAGACTTTATTTATACTGGATTGGACAATTCTGGATTAGGGCAGGTTAAATTTGTAGGTTTCTATAAAGATACCGTAGCTAGAACTCAATCTGGATTACTTCGATTTAATGTAAAACCAATTACAACTAATTTAGATTCTATATTAACCACTAAATTAATTTCAAATGTAAGTTTAGCGATAGGGGATTTAAATAAAGATTTAAAACCAGATTTAGCCATTTTATACAATGACGGAAACAATAATAAAAGAGTAGGGTCAGTGTATATGAATACTTCTGATACTTCTAATAAAATTTCCTTTGTTTTAAATGAATCACTTTCATTGCCTACCGTAAGAAATGCAACGATTGATTTAATTGATTACAATAATGATGGTTTATTTGATTTAGCCCTTTCTGGTAGATCAGACGCAGGGGTTATTTTTAGAGTGTATCAAAATAAATGGGTTGACTCTGTTAAAAAAACGATTCAGT
>CAIOYQ010000196.1 GCA_903862505.1 uncultured Bacteroidota bacterium | reverse complement strand
GATTGATTGATCCCAAAATCCTGAAAATCAATATCCAATGGGCTTAGATCGAATACCTCGTTTATGGCTTCGAACAAAGGAATGAAATGATTGGATGCAATAATCTTTGTGTCGCTAGGTTGAGGGCTATTTAATATGGCCCTAATTGCAATTACAAAATCGCCATATGCTCTTAGTAAAAAAAGGCGACGCATGTATGTTTAATTTATTTTGTCTGTATACAGATATACTGCAATTAAAATAGACAATACAAGACCTACCGCGAGTCCCATGAATACAATTAAATAAATGGGAGTGGACTGGTTTACCAAAGGTAATTTAGGCATATCCAATACTTGTATGACCGGCGTTTGATTTATTTGAGAAAGTTTTAAGGCTTCTAAGTTTTTAACTACCTCTCCATACAATGTATACGTTACTGTTTTATCTCTTTGGGTAGTTTCTTCGGGTACTGAATTAATTTTTACTGCCGTATTGGTGTTAATTAATTGTTGTTGTGCTACCGCAAAAGTTTTTCCGTATAAACCTCCTAAAATGGCTTGTAAAGAATCGGCTTTGTTTTGCAGTTTTGAGATATTATTGGTAAGATTACTTGTCTTAATATCTATATATAAATCGCTGGTTTGCTTTAGCAATCTTTCAGAAAATAGTTTAGAGAATTTTTGATCTTTAGAAACAACTTGAATAGCAATAATAGATCCTTTTTTATTTTGTCGGCTTACTACTAAATTGTCTTTCACAATTTTTTGAAGTAATGTAAATACAATTGAATCTTGTAATGGACTTGATAAATTTGCATCAAATTTGAAGTTCGCTAAATTGGGTTCACTACTCCATTTTTTATTAATCTTATAAGCTTGCACATATAAATCGGCCAAAGTTGCATTGCTGGTTTTAGAACTACTATCAACTTTCGTTAACAATACTTTTTCTACAATCAATCTTGATTGCATGATATCTAAAATATTATCTCCTTCAAACATGCCTGCATTCCCTCCAGATAAACTTCCAATATCAAATCCAATTTGAGAGGCCAATGCACCCAATCCACTTTTGTTTCCAGACTTATCTTCTAATATAAAAGTGGCCACCGCCTTATAACTTGGTGGTTGTAATAATGCATATCCCAATGCAATTAAGGTAGTCACCAAAGTCACCTTAAGCATCATTCTATATTGTGCCAATACATTATTGACTGCCCTTTTGAAGGTATCTATAACATCTACAAATTGAATTTTTTCAGGCATATCAGGTCTAATACATTAAATTATTGAATATCAATAGGTTATAAACTTATTGTATCCTTTCTGCTTTGTAAAAATACGGTTTTTGCGTTTAAATAGATATATTAAATCTATTTATTATATTTTAAGCAATTTGTATTAAAAAGATCCCGCCTTACCTCGTCAACCTATATATCGTCAAGGCTGCGCGCTTGATTAAAACCGGAAATTCTTTTAAGTTAATGGTCTCCCCTGGCGCATGTGCCCCTCTTCCCGATGCACCCAATCCGTCAATACAATCCATATACTGTGCCACATAGGAAATATCACCCGCGCCTCTGGAACCTGGATCACCCGCAGTGGTGGCACCCATTCCCATACTAGTAGTTACGCCACTTATTACTTCCATTACTTTTTCATTGCCTTCCGTAGGTGCCATACTTGGTATACCGTC
>CAIOYQ010000195.1 GCA_903862505.1 uncultured Bacteroidota bacterium | reverse complement strand
ATCCTCTGCAGCATATTCTGTAATTTGTTCTAGTGGAACATCTCTCATGGTGCCCTGGTTCTTTCCCTTTTTCCCAATCAGGGTTTCAATAGATACCGGCTCGTATCCCAAAAATTGCGCGCTTAGTAAATCCATACTGCGTCTACCTTCTGGCTCAATCACATAGTGAGCAAGCATGGTGTCAAATGTTTTACCCTTCAGCTCAACACCATACCATTTTAAAACCAAAAAATCATACTTTAGGTTTTGTCCTATCCAGGTAATATGAAGGTTTTCAAACAGGGGCTTAAATAATGATAAAATATTTTCAGCATTATTTTTTTGATCTTCTTCGTTGATTACTGGAATATAATATCCCTCGTGTTCTTTTATTGCAAAGCTTAATCCAACCAGCGTAACATTATTTGCATCAATGCCCGTTGTTTCTGTATCAATACAAATTTCTTTTTCTTTTTCTAGTATGGTTATTAATTTATTAATTGCCTCAACACCCACCACCGATTGGTAGCTATGTGTGGTGTTGGTTATATTTTTATTTACAACCAGTTGGGGTAAATCTTCCTCATCTACCTCGTCCTGTAAAATCTTGTTTGACTCGTCGCTTGCCTCTAAAACTTCCTGGGTCCCTTGTTCTGAATTTAATATGGTGGTTCTAGTCTTAATGCTTTTTTCTTTTGGCACTTTTACCTCATTACCAAACAAGTCCACTTGTTTTTCTTTTGCGGCTTCTGAAACCACTTCAAAGCCACTTCCTAATATTCTTTTACCAAGTGTTTTAAATTCTAATAAATTAAATATTTCCGTGAGTGCTGGTATATTCTTTTCTGATATTTTATAATCTTCTTCATGAAATTGAACAGGCACATTGGTAATAATAGTTGCTAGCTTTTTACTCATAATGGCAGAGTCAACACCTGCGCGCACTTTTTCACCCATCGCTCCTTTTATTTTATCTGCATTTGCCAACACACCCTCTAGTGTATCATATTCTTTTAATAATTTAGCCGCTGTTTTCTCACCCACACCCGGTATCCCGGGAATATTATCTGCAGCATCACCCATCAAACCCAACATATCAATCACCTGATCTACGCGCGCAATATCCCATTTTGCTTTTATCTTTTCAGCATCCAATATTTCTCTTTCATTTCCAAACGCAGGGGGCTTCCACATATAAACATTGGGCTTCACTAATAATTGACCATAATCTTTATCCGGCGTCACCATATACACTTCATAACCCAAGTCCGCGGCCTGCCAAGCGAGCGTTCCAATTACATCATCTGCTTCATAACCATCACATTCTACAACCGGAATATTAAAGCCCTCAATTATTGCTTTTATATGTGGCAAGGAGCTTAATAAATCCTCCGGCGCTTCTTCTCTATTGGCTTTATAATCGGCAAAATCGGTATGGCGTTCTGTTGGTGCATGTGTATCAAAGCATACCGCAATATGCGACGGATTTTCCTTTTTAATAATTTCTAATAAGGTATTGGTAAAACCAAATTGTGCGTTGGTATTGATTCCTGTACTGGTGATTCTGGGTGTACGAATTAAAGCATAATAGGCCCTATAAATTAAGGCCAGTGCATCTAGTAAATATAACTTTTTAGACATGACGCTAAGTTAACCAAAAAAAATCCTCCCAGTTCAGATTTGCTGAGCTGGGAGGAAACTTATTTTTCCACTAAATAATGGTTTATTTCAATTGATACTTGTGCTTATAGCGCTCGTATAGTTGCTTGCCCTTATTATCTAAAGAAACATTTCGACCTTGAATAAAAGCCTGTGCAATGACACTTGATCTCATATCTAATAAATCACCATTCACAATTAAAAGGTTAGCGTCTTTACCTGTTTCAATAGTGCCAGCTTTATCTTCAATACCCAAAATTTTAGCAGCATTCAAAGTCACTGCAGAAAGTGCTTGCTCTTTAGTTAAACCATAGGTAGCCGCTGTACCTGCGTTGAAAGCAAGATTACGAAAACGACTTTGGTCATGTGTATCATTTAAACAAAACAAGACGCCAGCCTTTTGTAAAACCGCCGGTGTTTTATAGGGCTGATCCACATCATCGTCTTCCATGGTTGGAAGGGAGTGTTGGCGATCTAAGATAACTGGCACATTGTTTTCGGCTAATAAATCTGCAATCTGATATGCTTCTGTTCCACCAACAATCACCAATTTAAATCCGAAAGTTTTGGCAAGATCCATCGCCAATAAAATTTGCTTTACTTCGTTTGCGCGCACAAATAATTTTTGTTTACCATCAAATAAACCACGCACCGCTTCTAATTTTAAATTATTTGTTGCATGTGTTTTTTCTTGATAATACGCTTTCGCGTCTGTAAAAAATGTTTTAATGGTTTCAATCTTTTCCATCGCCGCTTTTACCGGATCACTTCCAGGTCCTGGACGCATAAAAGCTGCACGGCCACCTCGGCGAACCATGAAGCTTGGCATATTAATATATAAACCATTGTCCATTTTATAGGCAGCATCTTCGTAGTTCCAGGCGTCTAATTGTACCACACTCGATTGACCTTCGATTAATTCCCCTTCCGGCGCAACCCCCGCTAACAAAATACCATTCTCCCGCAATACGCCAATAATTTTTGAATCCGTATTGTATGCAACGATGGATCTAATATTGGCGTTGTTTTCGCCAATTTCTGTATGGTCATTGCTGCCACGAACACCCGCACTAATTTCCTTAAGCCCCAAATCAGATGTTGGCAAGATCAATCCTGGATAAACATGTTTACTAGTTCCGTCTATCACTTTCGCTCCAGCCGGCACAGTTATTTGACCCACGCCAATGATTTTACCATTTTCAAACGCAACAGACGCATCCGTCAATGTTGTTCCATTTCCAATATGAACGGTTGTATTTGTGATGACCGTGATACCCTTCTGAGATGCAGCTGGATACACATTGTCTTGTGCTCTTGCAGTTAAACCGAACAAAGCAAGCGCAAAAATGCTTAAATATTTCTTTTGCATGGTTTAGTTTTTTTGAGTTTCGTAAATAGTGTTAAGACCTTCATTGTGTTCATGATCGCCACACTCTAATAATATTTGCGTACTTGGCATGGCTGGTCTTGTTGGCATGCCCGCTTTTTTATCCCCGAGCATCTTTTGGATTAGCTTTGTTCTTTCTGCCGTGACTTGTTTGCTGCGCTCAGCTTCTTTTTCACGATCAAAATAAACGGTACCATCAACAATGGTATATAAAGATTTTGCATAAATACTTAATGGATTCTCTGTCCATAAAACTACATCGGCATCTTTACCCACTTTGATACTTCCTACTTTATTGTCTACGTGAAGCGCTTTTGCTGGATTTAATGTAACCATTTTAAATGCGTCTTCTTCAGACACACCGCCGTACTTTACAATCTTGCCCGCTTCTTGATTCAGGCGGCGCGCCATTTCAGCATCATCAGAGTTAACCACCGTATTCACCCCCACATTGTACATGATGGCAGCGTTGTAGGCAATCGCATCAATTACCTCTGTTTTGTAAGCAAACCAGTCGGAGAAGGTTGCAGCACTTGCCCCATGTGTTTTCATTTTATCAGCTACCTTATAACCATCTAAAATATGCGTGAAGGTGTTGATATTAAAATCATAGCCCTGTTGTTTGAATTTTTCAACGGCACGCATAGCATATGTAATTTCACTTTGTACATAAGAGTGACAAGTGATAAAGCGCTTCTTATTCATGATTTCAGACAAAGCGTCTAATTCTAAATCTCTTCTTGTTGTTGTTGGATTGGCTTTCATTGCTTTTTGATAATCCACTGCTTTATCAAAAGCGTCTGTCAATACTTCTTCCACACCCATTCTTGTATCAGGGAAACGATTGTTGTTGGCTGATGTAGTGCGCTTCACGTTCTCGCCCAATGCAAACTTGATAAAAGGATCTGCACCTGCAAATTTCAATCCTTCGTCAGTAGTGCCCCATCTTAATTTAATCAATTGTGTTTGACCACCAATGGTATTCGCGCTTCCATGAAGGATATGAGAAGAGGTAACGCCACCACTTAGTTGACGATAGATATTAACGTCTTCGGGATTCATATTATCTCCTACACGCACTTCTGCTGTGGTAGACTGTGCCCCCTCATTAATTGACAAAGCTGCGATATGTGAGTGCTCGTCTATAATACCGGGACTCAAATATTTACCTGTAGCATCAATCACCCTTGCGCCAACCTCAGATAAGTTTTTACCAATTTTAGCAATTTTACCTGCTTTCAATAACACATCTGTATTTTGTAAGTTGCCTTCTTTTTCGTTGGTCCACACTGTGGCATTCTTAATCAAGATGGTTTCTTGTTGTGGTATTGTTTCATTTCCTAATCCGACAAAAGGAAAAGTAACTTTGGAAATTAATTTTACTGCCTCTGTTGTTTTCTTTTCTTCAACAACTGCTACTGCAGGACCAATAAGACTAGCAGACCAGGTTAATTTTCCGCCCTTTGTGTCTGTTCCAAATCCATTCCAAGCACCGCCCGTAATCACACCGCTTAATCGAATACTTTCGGCACCTCGACCCCTTTTTTCTGGAAAACTAATCTTTACTAAAGACTCGTTCACTGCAATTTTTGCTGCTAATGTATCTGTCCCGATAATATTTGCAGATAAATCTTTCTTAATTTCAATAGTATACACTGTTTTTGTACCAGCACTATTAATTGTTAAATTGTATTTGCCAGCAAAGTTGTTCCACTCTGCAGCATTCACTTCATATTTACTACCCTGAATCCAGTTTTCAATAATTTTCGCGTTACTATTAAAAATAGATTCTGTTGTAATTAAAAAATTAGCCAACTTGCCTACTTCTAATGAACCCACTTGGTCAAATACGCCAACCTGTTGAGCAGGGTTTTTTGTTAATGCCTCTAAAGCTTTTGTTTCTGATAAACCATATTGAATTGCTTTTCTAAGGTTTGCTAAAAACTGCTTTCCGTCTTTCATTTCTGCGGCGCTGATACTAAAGTTAATGCCTGCCTTTTCAAATGCAGCAGGATTCGTTGGTGCTAGTTCCCAGTGTTTCATTTCAGACAAAGCAACAAATCTTGCGTCGTTCGCGTCCTCAACATCTAAGGCTACTGGAAAATCAATTCCTAATATATAAGAAGCTTTTGTTTTAGCCAGCTCATCAATTCTTTGATAACCATTATCACCGCCCTTTAATATATATTGTACACCAAATTCAGCACCAATTCTGTTAGCTCTTAGGGTAGACCACTTGTCATCTGCTGCAAAAATTTGAGGTATTGATTGTGTTGCATTAAAAGCTTCTAATGATAGATTGGTTCCTTCTGTTGCAGGTTTTGTTTGATACCATTTTGCGTCCAAATAAGTTTGACGCAGCAGCGCAATACTTCCCATTAAACTACTTGGATAAGATTGTGTAGAGGAGCCTTTTTCAAACGAATAAACTGCCGCAGCCTTTGTTTTCAATAATGCTTGATGCGCGTCGTTGGTCGCTAGTGTTACTACGGCCCCAGTACCACGCGCAATACCATCTTTTACATGTGTAAAAACGGTTCCAAATCCATTGGCCCTATATCCACTTGCTGTTGACTCGTCAGTTGCAAATATTTCATAAGCATTTATTTCTGGCCTTATTGCCTGATTCCAGTTATATGCCCCCGGCTTGTTAGAAATAAACTGTGCTGGAGCGCCATAGTTAAATCCACCTGCAGTTCTTTTTGCCCCACCCACACCATATTCGGTGAAAGGATCAACAAAAGAAGGGTAAATATATTTGCCATTACAATCCACCACAACCGCCTCGGCCGGAACCGCAACGGTTGCACCCACTGCAATAATTTTTCCCTGTTTAATGAGGAGGGTTCCCTTTTCAATTTTGGATGTTGAATTTTGCACAATGGTTGCGTTTGTAAATGCATACAAACCCAAACGAACGTCTCTTACTCCGTTAATTGGAAAAGACTCCTGTGCATTTGTTGCTACACTTGTTGATAAAAGTGTGAGCCATAAAAAAATCCTTTTCATGCGCGACAGTATTTTTAGTGATAGAATATTCTAAAGCTACTAAAAATACTAGTTTAAAAAAGAGTAGATATTATTTTTTTGATGAAAGGTTTTGACCTCGAACTACCTGCCCATATATACCATAAGTATTTGAACATCGCTAGGATTTACCCCACTAATGCGGCTTGCTTGTCCAATGGTGTTGGGGCGTATTTTTTTAAATTTTTGTAAAGCCTCAATTGAAAGAGCAGCTATTTTATCATAATCAAAGCTATCAGGAATCACCAGGTTTTCGAGTGAAGCCATTCGGTCTGCAATCTCTTTTTCTTTTTCAATATAGCGCTCATATTTAACTTGAATTTCAGCTTGTTCTAAAAATTCAACTTCTTTACTTGCTATTCTTTCGTTTAGTGATTCTGAATTTTCTAAAATCTGTTGTAGGCTAATATTAGGTCTCAGCACCAGTTTCGACGCTTTTTGCTTTTCGTTTATTTCGGCAGAATCAATACTTGTTAAGAATTCGTTTATTTCGGCAGGTTCTATAGAGTGAGTATTTAATATATTTTTAATATCTGCTACTTCATTTGTTTTTAATTCAACACGACGCATTCGTTCTTCTTTTGCGAACCCAAGTTTATAGCTTATTTCAGTCAAACGGAGGTCGGCATTATCCTGTCTTAACAAAGTTCTAAATTCTGCACGCGATGTAAACATTCTATAAGGCTCGTTTGTACCCTTACCAATTAGATCATCTATTAATACGCCAATATAAGCATCGCTTCTGTGTAATATAAATGGCGCCTGATTTGTTATTTTTAAATGCGCGTTTATCCCCGCCATAATTCCTTGACAAGCGGCTTCTTCATAACCCGTTGTACCGTTTATTTGTCCTGCGAAATACAGGTTGTCAATTGCTTTAGTTTCCAGTGTATATCTTAATTGTGTTGGTTGGAAGAAATCATATTCAATAGCATATCCAGGACGAAACATTCTAGCATTGGCAAAACCCGGAACTCTACGAAGCGCTTCGTATTGTACCTCTTCAGGTAAGCTAGTACTAAATCCGTTTACATAGATCTCCACCGTATTCCAGCCTTCGGGCTCTACAAATAACTGGTGACGCTCCCTGTCCGCAAATCTGTTAATCTTGTCTTCTATACTTGGACAGTATCTAGGACCCACGCCTTCGATACGACCCGCATACATGGGGCTTCTGTCAAATCCTGTTTTTAATATATCGTGAACAATGGTATCGGTGTAGGTAATCCAACATGAACGCTGATTTTCTGGCTTCACTCTGGGAATATCCAAATAAGAAAAACCTACCACCTCCTCGTCGCCCTTTTGCTCTTCCATCTTAGTATAATCAAGGCTTCTACCATCTACTCTTGGGGGCGTTCCGGTCTTTAGTCTGTCAGATTCCATCCCAAAAGCAACCAACTGCTCTGTAATGCCTGTTGCTGCTTTTTCAGCGACTCGACCTCCGCCAATTTGCTTTTCTCCAATGTGCATGATCCCGTTTAAGAAAGTGCCGCTTGTGATTACTACTGCATCAGATTCAATTAAGTGACCCAGGCTAGTTTTCACCCCACAGGCTTTGCCATCCTTTATAATTAACTCATTCACAGAGTCCTGATAAAAATCTACATTAGGCGTTTGTTCTAATAACTCTCTCCACTTGGAAGCAAATAAGTGTCTATCGTTTTGCGTTCTTGGGCTCCACATGGCCGGACCCTTGCTTTTATTAAGCATCCTAAATTGTATAGTGCTCAAATCTGATACAATACCACTATATCCACCTAGCGCATCTATCTCTCTAACAATTTGACCCTTCGCAATACCACCCATGGCCGGATTACAACTCATTTGTGCAATGGTCTGCATATTCATGGTTACAAGTAAAACCTTGCTACCCATATTGGCCGCCGCTGCCGCTGCCTCACAACCGGCATGACCGGCACCTACTACTATGACATTGTATTTTGGAAACATAAGGCTGCAAAGATAAGATGGGATTCATTAAGAAAGTGTTCCATGTGGAACACTTTCTTAATTAGTAAATGTTTTAATCACTCGCTTTGCGAGCTCTTGTGGAACACTTTCTTAATTAGTAAATGTTTTAATCACTTGCTTCGCGAGTTCTCGTGGAACACTTTCTTAATTAGTAAATGTTTTAATCACTTGCTAGTTCGTTCTAATAAATGTTCTTAAAATAACAGTTATTAGAATCTATCTTCAGTCATCACTCGCTTCGCGAGTTCTCATGGAACATCCCTGAGATAGATTTCGTAATTCAATATAATCAATAGCAAAAATGTCTATTTCTCGACGCTCTATCGCGTAGCTCAAGGTTCGCTCTAAATAGCATTTCTTTCTATTTTCCTAAATAGTTCCACGTGGAACACTCTTCAAGTATGCTTTCAGCCACTTTTCCTCCATGGACCTCATTAACTTGGCGTCGGCCGATTTTTTGTCTTTATATCCACAAAAATGTAAGGCGCCGTGAAAAATGACCCTTAATAGCTCGTTAACCTGGGTGTTTTTCATGGTTTTGGCATTTTCTTTCACACGGTCCACACTTATATATACATCACCAACAAGCTGCCCCTTGATTTCTGAAAGGTCAAAACTGATAATATCTGTATAGTAATCATGGTTTAAATACTGCTTATTGATATTCAGCAGGTATTTATCAGAGCAAAAAACATATTGTAAGCACTCCACCTTAATACCCTCCTTTTTCATCTGTTGTTCTAAGAAGGATTTTAACGCAATACGATTACCCAGGGTAATGGATTTATCGGCCTTGTTAAAGAAGATGCTTCTATTCATAGTGGAATGTCTTTCAAATATTTATACGTTTTTTAAGCTAAAATATTGCTCCAAATCTCGTAAGTATTTATGTTCAAAATCAAAGTATCTTTGTGGTCAATTATGAAGAAATTATCAGAATTGCATATTGGAGAGTCGGGCACTATTCATTCTTTTGAAAACGATGAAATCTTTTTAAAATTAATGGAAATGGGTTGTATCCCAGGAGAATTTATAACCGTTGAACAAATTGCTCCATTGGGTGATCCCATTAGCATTTCTGTTGCGGGTTATCAATTAAGTCTAAGAATGGACGAGGCAGAAAGTATTTTAATTACACCGGCAATTTAATATAAACAATTGACAATCAATAAGTTAAAATGAAAATAGGCTTGTTTTTTGGTAGTTTCAATCCCATTCACAATGGGCACTTAATGGTAGCAAGCTATATAGCCAATCATTCTGACCTAAAGCAAATTTGGTTGGTGGTGTCTCCACAAAATCCACATAAAACGCAGAGTAGTTTATTAAACGAATACGACCGATTACATTTAGCAAATATTGCCATTGAAGACGACACGCAGCTACGTGTTTCTGATATTGAATTTAAATTACCCAAGCCTTCTTATACCATTGATACACTCGCTTATTTAACGGAGCAATATCCGCAACATGAATTTTCGGTGATTATGGGAGGAGATAGTTTTCAAAATTTACCGAAATGGAAAAACTTTGAAACGCTTATAAAAAATTACAGCTTCATTGTTTATCGTCGTCCTGGTTTTGAAATTACAGAAACCTATGGAGCGAAACTCACTTATTTAGAAGCGCCCATGTTAGAATTATCTGCAACCCTTATTCGCAATAATCGCAAAGAAGGAATTACCATTCGTTATTTGGTGCCAGATAAAGTGCGCGAAGAAATTGAGAATAATAATTATTTCAAAGACTAAATAAAAAGGCGCTTTATAAAAATATAAGCGCCTTTTTATTTCTCCTCTTATGATTTTTTCAACGCCACCCATAAACGGTGGCATTGATTTACAGTTACTCTTTTTATAAAAACAGAAGCGCCTTTT
>CAIOYQ010000194.1 GCA_903862505.1 uncultured Bacteroidota bacterium | reverse complement strand
TTGGGATGCTAATATTTGCTGAATAATTACCATTGTTTAATGCACTACTTGTTAAAGCAGTTTCGGTACTCTCAAATTGACCATTGTTATTATAATCAATAAATACTTTTACAAACCTTGAATTATTGGTAGCATCCGCACTACCTAATTTCATGAAAATAGGAACTACGCCACTTGGCTCTCCATTGATAAATAAATTGGTATTATCAATAAATTGGTTTGTAGTATTATTAGCAAACTGAATATTATTGATGCTGATACTATCAATTTTTGTACCTGCACTTGATGATGCTGATGATGCACAATATGCAGCACCTCCAACTCCACTAATAATTAAGGTGTAGGGTTGTTGACCACGCTCTAATGTTCTTTTATGGTTAATTGAAACAGTGTAAGTATTACCAACAAGTGTTGTATCAATTTCTACTTTTTCAACATTGTCTACATTATTAATTGCTCGAACTGCACCATTCTCGGGGAATGCTCTATTTAATGTCCATGGATAATATGTAGTTGTCCCCGTTTGTATCACTAAATCTAAGTCGTTTATTAAGCGACGAGTACTGTCATTTAAGATGGTAGAAGTATTTCCTTTCACATCAGTCCAAACAATGGTTGCTTTGAGCGGTTTGCTTCCTGAAGCGACAACGGAAAAAGTATTGGTCTCCCCATTTTGTAAAATATTTTCATATAATAAATCAACACTACTTATGCTGTTTTTAGTTGTTAATGAGTTATTTAAAACATTCGCTGCCTCTAAATTATTTAAAACGCCCCAGCCAAATTTATAGTCAGGTCCTTGTGTTGTTCCAGCTTCATTGGCTGTATGAATCGCCAAAGCTTTAAGGGTAGCACCTTTGACAAATTTATTAGGACTTAATTTTTGACTTAATTCTTGCAACAATAATAATGAACCAGACGCCCCTGGTGCTGCCATTGAAGTGCCATTTAAATATGCATAACTTGAATCATTAGTGCTTGTTGCAGAATATACCGACAACCCATTGGTAACAATATCTGGTTTTATTCTGCCATCGTCAGTCGGTCCCCATGAACTAAAACTTGTCATAACAGCGTCGGTACTTTTTAAGTACCCCGCACTTATAGCTGCAATGGCACCTACGGTTAAAACATTCTTAGCGTTTGCATCGGTTGGTAAGCTTTCATAACTATTATTACTACTTAAACTATCGGGTCTATTGCCTGCATTATATAATTTACCATTTTCATCCCTGCGCCAATAAGGTTGTCCAACGGCAGGTCCATTACTACTTCTGCTATTGCCAGCTGATTTTACAATTAAGTAATAGGGTGCATTGTAAGCAATTGAATCATAGATTTGTGAAGTTGAATTATATTGCCCAAATCGGTAATCTTCCTTTTCATTCGATCTTCCATTATATTCCCATCTTGAAGAGTCAGTATTGTAATCCCAGCCACAAACAGTTCCATATGAATGATTTGAAATTAACAAACCATTTGCAGCAGCAGCAGCCATTTCCGACGCATCACTATTCCAATCATAAGCGTATGCGCCTTTTATACCATATGCCATTCCTTTTGAAAGCGCATTTATTCCTTTATTCATTATGATTCCAGTTACATGCGATGCGTGATCAACTGTTTTACTAGCATTATCTTTTAATGAAAGGCGCCCTGCAAACTCAACATGTGTTAACCTCGGAGAGGATTCATCCCAAACACCAATTCTATTGGTAATACTGTCACTTGAGCCACTTAAATTAAATCCGCTACTTCCACCTGGCCATAGTTGATTTGTATTAACTGTAATTGCTTGAACAGGGTCTGCAAATGTGGTTAAATATATAGGCAATCCAAATTGATCAACACCTACTAAGCTAGAGTGTCGATTATTGCTTGATTGATATTCAAGAGGCCATCCTCGTTCTGAAGATTTTATAATTGCTTTACTAAAGCTTGCTCTTGATTCAGCCTCAAACGATTTTGCAGCATTATTTAAAATGTTTTTTCTTGTTACATCTTGCGCATTAAGCATTGTAAAATTAAATAAGCATACTATTAGAACGAAAATCGATTTATTCATGAAATGATTTTAATATAAAATACTATAATTAGCTGTATTAAAAATACAATGAATTCTCGGTATATTATTTCGTAAATTGAATTAAATTAGTTACATGGAAAATTGTCTAAAATATATGTTAAAAGCGTCTTTATTCTTTTCCATTAACGCTTGTG
>CAIOYQ010000193.1 GCA_903862505.1 uncultured Bacteroidota bacterium | reverse complement strand
GGGGCTTGATAATTACCTATCGCCTTGAGCATCACTTCATTAAGCTTAGAAGTGGCAATTTTACGATGCTTATTATCAAACACATCTAAGGCCATTTCTATCGCTTTAAAAATCCTGGTTTTCTCTACGGCAGATATAAATAAGATAGGCACATCGGTAAAAGGTGCCAGTTTGTCTCTTAGTCTTTTTTCGTAATCACGGGCAGTATTGGTTTCTTTCGGAATTAAGTCCCATTTATTCACCAAAACCACGATTCCCTTCCCTTTCTTAGCCGCCAAGCTAAAAATACTCAGATCCTGAGCGGTAATGCCTTTAACTGCATCAATCACCATTAAACATACATCAGCTTCATCCATCGCCTTAATGGCCCGGATTACAGAATAAAACTCTAAATCGTCCTTTTCTTTGTTCTTACGACGAATACCTGCAGTATCTATTAATATAAATTCCTTTTGGAACATATTATAATGGGTATGAATGGTATCACGGGTAGTCCCTGCAATATCACTTACAATGGTTCTATCCTGACCAATCATGGCATTCAATAAACTCGACTTTCCTACATTGGGTTGGCCAATAATCGCAATTTTTGGAACTGTAGGCGCTTCCTCAGGCTCTTCGCCTTCTGGTAATTCAGCAGCATCAGCAATCGCTTTACGATTCGGCTCTTCCTTCATATCATTAATCACAGCATCCAATAGCTCCCCGGTTCCACTACCCGAAATGGCACTCACAAAGTAGTTATGCTCAAAGCCCATCCCGTAAAATTCGGTTGCCTCCAAGGCTCTATTTGAATTGTCTACTTTATTGACACATACATAAACAGGCTTAGTAGTTCTTCTAAGTAAGTCGGCCATGGCTGAATCCAAATCTGTTAGCCCAACCGCAGCATCCACCATGAATATCATGGCGTTGGCTTCATCTATCGCAATTCTTACTTGTTTACGAATCTCCGTTTCAAACATGTCTTTAGAATCGGGCACAAAACCACCGGTGTCAATCACATTAAAATGTTTACCACCCCATTCAGTCTCCCCATATTGACGGTCTCTGGTCACACCACTAATATCATCCACAATGGCTTTACGCTCTTCTAAAAAACGGTTAAACAAAGTGCTCTTGCCCACATTGGGTCTTCCTACTATCGCAACTGTATAACTCATAATAATTCAATTTAATATTCAAATAAAATATGTTAAATAATTGTTTTTCAATATCTTAATAGATATTTATAAAATCAATTATTGATATCCAAATTCTTTCAATTTCGTGTCATTGTCTCTCCACTTAGGCTTTACCTTTACAAACAATTCCAAAAACACTTTGGAACCAATAAACTCCTCAATGTCTTTTCTTGCCAAAGTGCCTATCTCTTTGATCATCTTCCCGCCTTGTCCAATAATAATAGACTTTTGCGTTTCACGGTTAACAATAATGTCTGCCTGAATTTTCACGATTAAGGGTTGCTCTTTAAATGAGTTCACCAATACGGCTGTATGGTAAGGGATCTCCTCCCCAAACAACTGGTAAATTTTCTCCCTTATAATTTCACTTACAAAGAACTTAGTTGGCATGTCACTCAAATCCTCCTGGTCAAAGAAAGGATGACCTCCTTCCGGAATTAATTGAAGCACTACTTTCAGTAACCTATCTATATCACTGTTATTCAATGCACTAATGGAAATTATTTTTGTACAGTATGATTTTGTACTAAAATAGGCATTCGCCTCTTTTACTCTCCCACCTACTGCCAAATCCGACTTATTCATAACCACAATACAAGGCACTTTTAACTTCAAAGCAGTAAACATGGCGTCAATTTCTTCAAAATCATCTCTTACATCCACCATTAATAAAGCAATATCGGCATCCTCTAGGGCACTTTTTACAGCCCCCATCATCTTTTCATGTAGTTTATACTTAGGATCTATAATTCCTGGCGTATCAGAAAATATGATTTGGTATTCGTCTGGCTTATTTAAAAAGGCCTTAATCCTATGTCGGGTGGTTTGCACTTTGGAAGAGACAATAGCCATCTTCTCGCCCATGATGGCGTTCAGTAAAGTGCTTTTACCGGCATTTGGCTTCCCAAATATGTTTACAAACCCTACTTTCATTTCAATACAATTGATCTAATCCAGGACACAAAGTTAATACAAAAAAAATCCGCTCTCGATAGGAATCGGGAGCGGGATGATGTTGCGAGGGAAGGGATCGAACCTCCGACCTTCGGGTTATGAGCCCGACGAGCTACCGCTGCTCTACCTCGCGATGTTTGG
>CAIOYQ010000192.1 GCA_903862505.1 uncultured Bacteroidota bacterium | reverse complement strand
TAGGCTGATCGCAATTTCTTCATAGCTTTCATCACGCACACAAGCTTGAATAAAATTTATTTCATTTTGAGTGAGTGGACTGTTGTTAAAATGTAGTTCCTTTATTTGAATATCTCCTTTTCCATTATTAATAATGAGCTTTAATTTGTCAGCTGTTATTTTATATTTTGTCCGTTCGTAGACGCATTTTTTAAAATCTATCAGGGGCTCGTCTGTAAAAAAGAAACCGTTGAGCCCATTTCTTAATAAAAAGCAGATTCCTTTCATGAATTTAGTTTCTGACTTTAATAAAATGTAAGGGTGATTACTCTTTACTTTAATGGCTTTGATTGTTTTGACCAATTCGGTATAAGGATAGGCATCAGAAAGGATACAAAGATCGGGGGGCAGTGATTGGCTTTGGATGTATGCGATAAATGCATTTGAACCACTTTCACTATACATCACTTTGCAGTCTTCTTGTTTTTCAAAAGCCAACACAAACGCCGTGCGGGTTAATACTTTTTCTTCTAAATAGGCAATGTTAATCATGCATGTAGATTTGTACAAATAAAACCTATTCATTTAGAAATTAAAATGGATACTTTTGCACCATATCTTTTATGCTCATTAGTATCCATCCAGACAATCCTCAGGCTAGACAACTTTCACAAGTGAAAGCATGTTTGGAAAGTGGCGGCATTATTGCTTATCCCACGGACACCATATATGGCCTGGGTTGTGACATTTTTCATCCGGAAGCCATTGAGAAAATTTGTGCAATTAAAAAAGTAAATCCAGAAAAAGCAAACCTGAGTTTCATATGCTCCGATCTAAGTGATTTGAGTTTATATGCGAAAGCAATTGACAATTCTTTGTTTCGGATTTTAAAGAAAGCTTTACCAGGCCCATTTACTTTTATTTTACCAGCTAGTAAGCAAGTGCCTAAAATTTTGCAGTCCAAGAAAAAAACGATTGGCCTACGGATTCCTGATAACAATATCGCACGCTCTATTATTAAAACATTAGGACATCCTATTTTATCGGCGAGTTTTCCGGGAGATACCATTGAGGACTATACCGATCCTGAAATTATTTACGAACATTGGGGCAACCAAATAGACATGGTAGTGGATGGTGGAATAGGTGGGATGGTGCCTTCCACTGTGGTGGATTGTACCGGCGAAACCTATGAAGTAATTCGTCAAGGCCTCGGGGTGTGGGATTACTAATTACTTTGAAATGGACTTCTTAAAATATTACTTATAATATAGTGAGTTGTGGAGGCAGTATCTTAAAACTTTTTCGGTGCTCAAAGCATAGACCATACTTTTCTATAGCTGCTCTATGTATCGCCGTTCCATATCCTTTGTTTTTATCCCATCCATATTTTGGATATTGTAAATGTACTTTTTCCATATAAGCATCCCGCGCTGTTTTCGCTAAAATACTCGCAGCTGCAATATGCGCGTATTTCCCATCCCCTTTGATAATGGTTTGATGCGGTATTTTTTTGTAAGGATAAAATCGGTTGCCGTCGATGGCAATAAATTTAGGTCGCTTTTTTAATTGATCCAAAGCCAAGTGCATACATTTTATAGATGCTTTTAAAATATTAGAAGCGTCTATTTCAGCAGCAGTTTGGGAGGCGATCGCCCATGCAATGGCACTTGCTTTTATGATGGGTTCCAATTCCTGTCGTTGCTTTTCACTTAATTTTTTACTATCGTTTAACAATGGATGATAAAAATTTGCCGGAAGTATAACAGCCGCTGCAAACACAGGGCCTGCATAACAGCCACGGCCAGCTTCGTCGCAGCCTGCTTCTAATAATTGGTCCTGATAATAATTAAGTAAACTTGCCAAATTTTCCTTTTTTAGTCTTGTAAATTTAAGCTATCCACGCATTACTTGCTACCTTTGTGGTGTATTCAATGGTATTATATAATGAGTATTGTGTTAAAAGATCCTAAATCAAAAGCGGTTGCCAGTTGGCTATTATTAGGCGTTGCCATGACGGTGATTCAAATTGCCATTGGAGGCATTACCCGATTAACGGGAAGTGGCCTCTCCATTACCGAATGGGAGGTGGTGACGGGCGCCCTGCCTCCTATGAATGAAGCACATTGGCAGGAATTGTTTGCTAAATATAAAACAACCCCACAGTTTCAGTTATTGAATTTTGATTTTGACTTGGCTAATTTTAAGTTTATATTTTTTTGGGAATGGTTTCACCGTTTATGGGCTAGAATCATTGGATTGGTTTTTGCGTTTGGCTTTATTTATTTTATAGTGAAAAAATATTTTAAACCTAGTATGATTAAACCCTTAGTGGTTTTATTTTTATTAGGTGCTTTGCAAGGTGCCATTGGTTGGATTATGGTGGCCAGTGGATTAGAGGGGGATGCGGTATATGTAAAACCAACACGTTTAGCCTTACATTTTATTTTTGCATTAGGATTACTTTCGTATACGTATTGGTTTGCTTTATCCTTAAAAGTGAGTCCAATTGAAAAAAGCACCGTGAGTTTGGTTGCCCAACAAAAATTAGTGCGCATTCGTCAATGGGCTTGGGTGATTATT
>CAIOYQ010000191.1 GCA_903862505.1 uncultured Bacteroidota bacterium | reverse complement strand
GTTCCTTGTTCTAAAAAATCCTTTAACAGTTTTTCATCATTCTCATCATAGCCTATCGAAGTAATTAATTGCGGAATGCCCCATTCATCTTTTTGCTCCGTACTTAATCTTACATGATTAGTGGCTTTAGGAACCGTCTCTCCTTGCATCATCATGGAAACATACCAACCACCTGGTTCACTTATGGCGTCCTTATATTCACCACCAATGCCATTGGTGCCTTCTCCAGATGCATTGCCTCGGCCTGCTCCAAAAAAAGTCATATACCCTCTTAAAAAATCGGTTTCTTGTTTATGCACGTTTCTAAAATTAGGCATCATGGGTTGCGTAGGCCTACGTCCATAATAATAGGAATCTAAAGGACCATCAATACTTGCCGATAAATTCCCTCTGTAATTGTGAAAAGCAATGTATTTTCCTAACAACCCATTGTCATTTCCTAAACCATTCGGGAAACGCTTAGAGGTAGAGTTCAATAAAATTAAATTGGTATTCAAGGTAGCCGCATTTACAAAAATAATTTTTGCATAATACTCCGTTGCCTTTTTGGTTATTGTATCAATCACTCGCACACCCGACGCTTTTTGTGTTGTCTCATCATAGATGATGGAGTGAACTACTGCGTTGGTTTGCAAGGTTAGGTTCCCCGTTTTTTGCGCCCAAGGAATGGTAGATGAATTTGAACTAAAATAGCCTCCAAAAGGACATCCTCTTTCACACATGCTTCTTGCCTGACATTGATTCCTTCCTTGCTCTATATGAATTGGAGCGGGTGTAGTCAAATGCGCGCATCTTCCTTGTACCACATTACGATCGGTGAATTTTCCCATGATACTTTTCTGCATTTGCTTTTCAACATCATTCATTTCCCATGCTGGTAAAAAATGACCATCGGGTAAAGTATCTAACTTATCATAATTACCACTGATGCCTGCAAAAATTTCTACATGGGTATACCAAGGTGCTAGCTCATCATAGGTAATGGGCCAATTACCAAATCCATCTCTTGCAGGCCCTTCAAAATCATACTTACTCCAACGTTGTGTTTGTCTTGCCCATAACAAGGATTTACCACCCACCTGATATCCTCTAATCCAATCATAAGGTTTCTCTTGTATGTAGGGATGCTCTTTATCTTTTACAAAAAAATGTTCAGTAGTTTCATTATACGCATAGCATTTATCTAAAATAGGATTCTCCTTTGCCATTGACAAAGTGGTACCTTTTCGATGTGGAAATTCCCAAGGCTGTTTAGTCGCCGTTGGGTAATCTTTTAAATGCACAACGTCACGACCTCTTTCAAGGACCAAGGTTTTAAGCCCTTTTTCACACAATTCTTTGGCAGCCCATCCACCACTTATACCCGAGCCAATGACAATGGCATCGTAACTGTTGTTTTTATTAGACATAGTAATCTATTTGTTTTCCAATACTTTTTTCACTACCAACCCACCTACTTGTTTTCCCATAGCAGCACCCGTATTTACACTAATAGTATAATGAATGCCACCATATACTCTACTCATAGAGCACTCTTCCGCAGCAGCACTCAAAGAAGTAAACTTTCTTTTTAATCCAATGTATTTATAATCACTAGAATCTTCAAAAGCTAAGTTATCTCTGTACAGCTTGGTTAAAACAGTAGCAGCAGATGCGGTAATGGTGCTATGACCACTTGTATATTCAGGGAAGGGAGGTGTTTGTAAATACGGCATCCAATCCTTATCCATGATATCTTTGATGACTGTTACAGGGCGTACATAAGAACTCCTGTATTTTTCGTCCCAACAGGAAATAAAACCATCATATAAAGCAATGGAAGTTAAAGCAAAAGTTTGAGCCGCTTTCACAGGACTTGCTTTTTCTTGTTTAATAATTTGTGAAGCAATTCCCATCCAATGTCCCCCAGGTGTAATTTTTTTATTACCAAATACCATATGACCTGAGTGTTCTATCACAAAAGGATTGTCATCCCAATATTTAGCAATTAATTTTTGTTCGTCTGTCAAGTTCTTATCAATATCATACACCTCTTTTACTAAATTATAAAAGGGAGTACCTGGCTTCGTATCATATTTAGGAGGACTTACTGGTGCAAACTGTGAAGCAGAGTCCAATACCATTGGCTTCATGGTATTCCAACACCACTCTACGCCGTCTAAATAATCGGGTGGCGTTGGGCGCCATTGACCAGGCTCATTACTACCTAAATATTTTTTCTTCCCTCTAGATGCGAAATAACCGTCTGCCTTGGCTCTCTTTAATACCACTGCAGCAATGGTGTCTCCGAATGCAATGGAAGCATTATAAGTAGCTTCATCTAAATTGGCTTTATAGTTATCGTAAACCGATTTTTCATAGTTCTTTAAAGAATCTACACTAAATACTTTCACATTTCTAGCTACTTTAAAAAACGCCTCCGAAGCCGCTAATGTATAGTCGTATTTTTTACTTGGATCAGGTAAAGGCATTTTATCAAACCCGTTTAACTTATCGGAAATGGAAGGTGAATTATCCATATGTCTGATGGCCTCGTATGCTGCAATGGAAGAATACACGTAAATCCTACTTGCTACTGGTGGAGTAAATACATCGTATATAATAATTTGAGTAAGTTGGTCTTCATTGTTTATTAATACGTCCACCGAATCCAATTTTTTAGTCTCTGGTTGATTACATGCAAATAAAATAATTGACGCTAGTAAAAAAACACTAGCCATATACCTAAAATTTTTTTTCATAACTCACACATTTTAAAATAATTAAATTGTTCTCCTATTCCCTTTATTATCAATGATCGTTATTGATTTTATTTTGTCATTTTTTAAAATGGATCTACCCGATTGCGAAAGAAAGGATTGGCCATAATAAAATTCTTCTTTCCTTGTTTTTCCATTCGAATAAGTAATGATTGCAGCCACCTCATTAGGCATGACCTTTATTGAAGTGTGTGTAATTTTTGATTTGTAAATTTTTAAGGGGCCTTTGTTTTGTGATGCAGCCATTAAATATTCCCCATTTGCATTCGTAAACTTAACCAAAGCCTTTCCATTACCCGGCAAAAACAAACCACTCTCTAAAATAGACTGAGGAACAAAGCCGCCCTTGCCATCTCCCAACAATACCAATCCGTTTAAAGCGTCATATCTTCCCACTGAAACTTCCGTCCCAAAGTCATTACCATTGATAGCGATGTCTAAATTCCCGTCCCCATTAAAATCATCCACCTGCATCCCATTCAATGTAGAAACCTGCGCTGCAAGTGGCAATGCCGTAATGGAAAACTTCCCATTCCCATTATTTTGTAAATAGGAAGAATTAAAATAATTTGCTTTTAATACCTGTGCCCCTTTTATTTGTTCCGGCGTAAATAAGTCGTCTAATGTTGCTGCTGCATAGGTTTTAAAATTTTGATACTTGGATCTCATTCCAATCATTTGCTTTACCGCATCTTCTCTGGTTTGTGCAGGGAATAATTTTCGAACTGTATCTACCTGACTAATGGGTAAGTATAATCCTGGGAACGCATCATAAGATCCATTTTTATCAAAGTCATTTGCGTACATCACTACTGGATAAGTAGTAGAAGCTTTATAGTAGGAATTGCCGCCAAGGTTACCAACGATATAATCCAAGTCGCCATCATTATCAAAGTCACCTGATACAATACTATTCCACCAACCAACTTGTTTATCCACTCCTGTATTCGCAGTTACATTTTTGAATACACCTTTCTCATTTTTTAAAAAAGTAATAGGCATCCACTCCCCAGTTAAAATTAAATCAATCCAACCATCATTGTCAAAATCCGTAAATAGTGCATCGCATACCAAACCAATTTTATTTAAGTCTTTCGCTACCTGCGCACTTACGTCTGTAAATTTAATCTGTCCGTCTTTTGAATCATTACGATAAATAAAACTTGATACCGGCTTAGGATAAGCCGAAGGATCTACGCGACCTCCAATAAATAAATCCAAATCTCCGTCCTTATCATAGTCTACTGACTTTATACATAGCTTGCTTGTTTTATTAGCAGGTAATGCATTTTCTTGTGCTGTAAAATTACCTTTCCCATCATTCAAATATAATTTATCTAAATAAACATCCGAGCCAGCTGGTTGTTCATAGCCTCCGCTCGAAATAATTAAGTCTAAATCGGCATCGCTATCAACATCTATTAACAATATTCCTTCATCCATATTTTGTTTTAAGGGAAGCAATGCTTTTGATAATAAATCCTTTTGGGTAAACCCGCCATTTTGTTGTTGTAATAATATTTGAGCACTATTACCAACAGATCCGCCTATAATCATATCATCCAATCCATTACCGTCTACATCCCCCACGGCAATGGCAGGCGCATATTCGGTAAATTTATGTGGGATTAATTTTTGAATATTAAAATCTACATAATCAATTTGCGTATGCACATATTTCACACCCAAAGAAGCCGTCACGTCTGTAAATAAGGTGTTGCTTGCGAATATATTTGCATTCAATAGATTAACCGATGTCGCATTTTTTATAGAAAGCTTTACAGTTTGGTCGGCTTTTGTTTGAGCCAATACTTGCTTTTGGCCGTTAGGCCAAATAATAATCGCAGAATCGATAGTTGGAACAGTACCTAAACCAAAATGTACGGTGTTTTGTATAGTGGATAAATATCCTCTATAGGGACTTTGGTCAACCACCTGCTTTTTACCATGATCATAGTAGATAGATATTTCTGCACCAATGGCATTTACATTTTGCTCCGAACCTTGTAAATCAAATTTTATATAATGACTGGCATCTGGCTTTATTTGTCTTTGTTTGTTTTCATAAACTCCAGCTTTGTCATTGATATTATTAATGACAAAATCTAAGTCCCCATCATTGTCTAAATCGGCGTATACTGCACCATTAGAAAAACTAGGTGCATCAAATCCCCATTCAATGGACTTATCCTCAAAACCTAAATTGCCATTATTCTTAAATACATAATTGTGAATTTTAACTTCAGGAATCTCCTTTAACAATTGCGATTTTAAAACATAACTAAATGCTTTAAAACGATACATAATAAAATCATGGTCGGTAACATCTTTGGGGAAACCATTGGTCACAAACAAGTCTCTATGGCCATCATTGTCTAAATCGGCCAAAAGTGGTGTCCAACTCCAATCTGTTTCGGCGATATTGGATAGGTAAGCAATCTCGCTAAAAATAGGTGCTCCAATACTATCATTGGCATTCACCCTTGGCCCTTGATTAATTTGTAAGGTATTGCGCACGTATTGATAGTTATACCCATACAAGTCATTATTCTGAAAGGTTTGATAACTACTTGGATTCATCATCATCTTCTTCCGATAGTTATCACGTGGATTCATATCCAATGTTATAAAATCCATTAAGCCATCATTATTCACATCCGCCACATCTGCACCCATTGAGTTGACAGAACTGTGTTTAAAATAATCATTCAAATGATCCGTGAATGTCCCATCATGATTATTAATGTATAAATAATCGTTAGGTAGATAGTCGTTGGTTACATAAATATCCTTCCAACCATCTTTATTAATATCGGTCACTACTACACTATGCCCATAGCCCTCTTTAATAAGACCCGCTTTATCAGTCACATCTGAAAAAATAGGATGTTTTAAATTTGCATCCCAATTGTTTTGAAATAATTTAGAACTGCTATACAATTCTGGTAGTTGTGCTTTTGGGTGATAGATATTGGGTGCTCTAGGATCTTTAATTTCATTCACTAATAAATACATATCTAAATCTCCATCATTGTCATAATCAAAGAAATTGGCCATGGTTGAAAATGAAGTATCTGCTAACCCATATTCAGCAGCCATATTTTTAAATTGTGGAACCCCTTTCTCATCATTGCCTTGATTAATATATAAAATATTTTTACGTAAAGTGGTATCCGTCCCTAAAGTAGCGCTAATATAAATATCTGATTTGCCATCATTATTAATATCCACCACACTTACCCCTCTACTCCACTTTCCTTCTCCTTCCACTCCAGCAACACTGGTAATGTCTTCAAAATGGAGCGCCCCTTTATTCAAGTATAATTTATTAGAAACTTTATTGCCTGTAAAGTAAATGTCAGCAAGACTATCGCCATTAAAATCACCAATGCCTACACCACCCCCATTATAAATATTAGAAATGTCCAAAACATTTAAAGAATCGGACTCTTTTAACTCGTTATTAAATTCAATCCCAGTAGCAGAAGCTTCTAGTTTTGTGAATAATGTTTTTTTAGAATTACAAGCGGTACACACCAATAAAATAAGTGACAAACAAGCGGTAAAAAAACGCATATAAAGAATATTTTAAACAAAATAAAATGCTGTTTAAAGGTACCAAAAAGGAGGCACAAAAAAAAGGGCTCCGAGTAATCGGAGCCCTTTCAATATGTATTGAAAATCTATTTCAATTAATAACCAGGGTTTTGAGTCAATACTGATTTTCCGTCTTTCACAGATTTGTCAATTTGTGTTTGAGGAAGAGGTAAGTACTCAGACTTTCCAGCTTTGTAAGTTGAACCTTTAATTTGTCCATAACCTAATGCTGCTTCTTTAACCGCATAAGTGTTTAACTCGGTTACACCTTGTCCCCAACGAGTAAGGTCAGAGAAACGGTGTCCTTCCATAGCTAATTCTAATCTGCGCTCAAAACGAACCGCTTTTCTTGCAACAGCAGCATCAGTCCAAGCTGCAGT
>CAIOYQ010000190.1 GCA_903862505.1 uncultured Bacteroidota bacterium | reverse complement strand
GATATTATTGTAATGACCAACCACGGCTTCTAGTGTTGCAAACTGCCCAGTATGCATCATTGTTGAGTTTACGGTTCCGTCTGCTTTTACCAAATCTCTTAAGGAAGGCGCGCGCGTATTATTGGTTTCAATGCCGGTACCTCCTATAATACCAACAATACCGTTATTTCTAGAATTGGGATCTATGTCAAATTCAGGGGCACGATGACATCCATTACATCCCGCCCCGCCAGTGATTCTGTTTGCATTGCCATCAAAATTTGGCGGCGTTAAGAATAAATTTTTTCCAGCATTCTCGGTTACTGTGAAATTTGGGAAGGGCGCGTTTTCATTATTTACCAACCCTCTTCCTGCATCATATTTTGAATCAAAGGACTGAATACTTCTTACAAATTGTGCAAGAGTTTCTTGCAATCTTGCTTCTGTAACTACCGTATCACCATATACCGTTTTGAAAATTTCTTTATAATAATTAACCTTAGATAATTTATTTAATAAACTATCCAGACCAGGACGGCCTTGAACGCCGCTAAAGCCTAATTCGGCATGATCCTGAATAGGCATGGTAGTTTGTATCTCTAAGCTCGCAGCGCGTTCATTCCAGAAAAATTTAGCTTCATTAGCAAATCTTGCATTTATTAAACGCATAGAATGTCTAACGGACAATCCCCCTAGCACACCAGTACTTACCAAGGCGGTATCGCTAAATGCAAATGCTTGTTTGTGACAACTTGCGCAAGAAACAGTATTATTGAGACTTAAATTTTTATCATAAAACAAAACTCTGCCTAAGGTTGCTTTTGCATTGGTGATGGTATTCGTAGTTGTATTATCATTATTAATATAATTAGGCTTGGTTTGATTTGCGTAGTTGCTTAGGTTGGAATAGTCAATATTGGTTCCAAAAGCCAATTTTGTTGCTGCAAAAGGATCTTCAGGTAAGGGAGCGGGAATGGTTAAATCTAATTTTTTACAACTCCAAATAAGCAGGACGATGCCAACGAGTAAGCATGTTAATTTGTAGGGAGACATTTTACGCATAGTAGATTTTTTTAAAAATAGTAATTAATTACTATTTAAAGACAGATTTCTTGGATTTAAGTTTAATGCGTTAACAATACTTTGTGAAATATTAAAATTAATAATTTGTTAAAGAATAGTAAGCATCCATTTTCCTCAAGTTTCTTGAACAAGATTTGCAATATAAATTATAATTTAGATTGTAAACTCATCCATCCACCACCATTATAAACTTCAATACCTGCATTTTTTAAGATTGACTTTGCCATACTGCTTCTTCCACCACTTTGACACACGGTTATTACTTGTTGATTCCAACTTTTTATTTTATCAACTTCAGTTTGTATGATATTTAAGGGAATATTTTTTGAACCCTTTATATGGCCATTGTCAAATTCCTGAGGTGTTCTTACATCAATGACGATAGCGCCTTTTGTGATGAGATCTCTATAATTAATACTTGGACCAAATAAACTCTTTATAAATTTTAGCATTCTATTTTTTTACAAAAGTACTCAACTATATTTAAAAATATACTGTTAGTTTTAAATGCTAACTTTACATTATTATTTCTGCCGCTATTATACATTTTATGCAACGATTTATTATCCTATTTGTTTTCGAAATTGGCCTGCTAACATCAGCCAACGCACAGGATACGATAAACAGTCCTTTACATAAAAAAAATATTTTTACTTTAGCATTTTACAAGCAACCAGGCAAGGACTCCATGGTGGATATAGTTGACGGGGTGTATCGTGTTTTTAAAGTAAATAAATTTCGTGAAAAAAACGATGCTATTAATAAAGCCTACTTAACATTAATACCAACTGTGGAATATAGCTTAGTGACAGGGATGGCTGCCGCTGTTAAAACAAGTTATATTTTTGCTAATGTGCCAGGTGTGCAAAATAATTCCACCATTTTTGCCGAATTAAAGTACACGCAAAACAAGCAAGTGGTTGCGCAATGGGTTACTAATATTTGGTCCAAGAATGGGAAATATAATTTTAACAGCAATTGGGCGTATTTAAAATTTCCTCAAAAGGATTTTGGACTAGGCAGTAAAAGCAGTTCGGACTTATTTGATCAGTTAGACTACTCTTATATAAAAATGCATCAATCTATTTTAAAAAAAATTGCACCTAATTTATATTTTGGACCTGGCTTAAATATCGACTATCGTTGGCGCATCTCTGATAGTACCACAATGCGTAAGCCGCTGAATGGTTTTAGTCAATATGGGCTAACCAATAATTCAAATTCAACAGGATTCCTGCTTAACTTATTATATGATACGAGGGTAAACAATGTAAGTCCGGTGGCCAATAGCAATTACTTTAATTTATCTTATCGAAATAATGTCTCTTTCTTAGGTAGTGATCAAAACTGGCAATCAATCATTATTGACTACAGGAAATATTTACCCTTCCCAAAGGGCAGTAAAAATATTTTTGCTTTTTGGACCTACAATCAAATTACCTTAAAAGGGAAGCCGCCTTATTTGGATTTACCTTCCACTGCGAATGACACCTATAATAATTTTGGTAGAGGATATGTGCAAGGACGTTTTAGAGGGGACAAACTTTTATTTGCAGAATCTGAGTATCGTTTTGGTATTACTGAAAATGGCTTTATTGGAGGGGTGTTTTTTGCGAATGTGCAAAGCTTGTCTGCTCAAAAAGGCCAGCCTTTACAAGGTGTATTACCAGGATACGGACTTGGCTTGAGAATTAAGTTCAATAAGTACTCCAATACAAGTGTTGCTTTAGATTATGGATTTGGACAAGGAGGATCTAAAGGTTTATTTATGAACCTTGGGGAAGTATTTTAACGTAACAACTGATTTATGCATGTTGTCTAAAAAACAGGACTAAGGCTCAATCATCCTAATATATAAGTCCTCCACCTTTTTTCTGGCCCAAGGTGTTTTACGTAAAAAAGTTAGGCTTGATTTTATACTGGGATTACTATTAAAGCAATTAATGGGAATATGCTGTCCTAAATCTTCCCAACCAAAGTGTTTTACTAATTCGGTCATGATATATTCAAGTGTTTTACCGTGTAAAGGGTCATTGGAAGCTTGTTGCATATGCAATATTAAGTAATTTGCTACTCTCTATGAATGCACATCGGTATTTTTTAGTGAATAAGCCCTATAATATGGTTTCTCAATTTGTGAGTAGTCATGATGTGCGTTTGCTTGGCGATTTAAATTTTGATTTTCCAGAAGGCACCCACGCCATTGGGAGATTGGATCAAAATTCAGAAGGCTTACTTTTATTAACAACCAATAAAAAAATTACCAAGCTACTTTTTCAAGGTCCGATTCCTCACAAACGTACTTATTTAGTGCAGGTAAAGAATGAAATGACTAATGACACTGCTAGGCAAATTGCAGCAGGTATGGAAATTAGTGCAAAGACAGGTGCAATTTTTAAAACTACACCTTGTGAAGTAAATATTGTTCAAAAGCCAGTGGGTTTATTTGAGGTTGGCCAACCATTACATGAGAATGCAATTACTACTTGGGTTACGATAACCCTCACCGAAGGTAAATTCCATCAGGTGCGTAAAATGGTTGCAGCCGTGCATCATAAATGCATAAGATTGATACGAACAAGTATTGAGGATATTAATTTGGGAGATATGCACCCCGGCGAGGTATTGGAAATAACCGAACAGCTATTTTTTAGTAAGCTCCACTTAAATGAATAATAGTGTTTAAATTTAAACAATCAAATTGTTCCTCATGAGTAAAAAATATTTAAAAACCGCCTTACAACTATTAACATTCATATTTTGCTGTGTCATTCTGTCTTCAAATGTTTTGCGCGCGCAAGCTGTTGACTATAAAAAAGTATCAAACACTTTAAACGAATTGGCAAAGAAAGATAAATTTAGTGGAGTGGTACTTATTGCTGAAAATGGAAAAGTGAAATTTGAACAAGCCTTTGGCAATTTGGATAATGAAAAGCAACTTCCAAATAAAACCAACACTATTTTTGAATTGGCATCCGTAAGCAAGCAGTTTACAGCCATGACTATTATGATGTTGCAAGAAAAAGGTTTATTAAATTATGACGACTTAGTGGAGCAATATATTAATATTCCTTACAAAGGCATTACCATTAGGCAATTGCTTACCCATACTAGTGGTTTGCCCGACTATCAAAATATTATGGATCAGCATTGGGATAAAACCAAGGTGGCGAATAATATAGACATTATTGAATACCTTAATAAATTTGCGCCCCCAGCTTCATTTGCTCCTGGCACTAAATATGAATATAGTAATACTGGTTTTGTGATTTTAGCAAGCATTACAGAAAAGGTTTCGGGCAGAGATTTTATTGAATTTTGCAATACTGAAATTTTCGAGAAACTTAATATGAAGCATACTGCTATAAGAACACTAGCACAAAAAGCAACTACACCCAATTTTGCATTAGGATACATGTTTGTTACAGAGCGTAATAAATATGTACGTGCCGACTCTTTCCCCTCTTCTAATTACACCATTTGGTTGGGCAATAGAAAAGGGCCAGGCCGAATTAGTGCTAATGTTCAAGATTTATTAAAATGGGATCAGGCATTATATGGACAGTCTTTAATATCCAATAAAACATTACAAGAGGCTTACACGCCAATGGCTTTAAATAATGGCGCTATTTCCAATTATGGTTTTGGGTGGGATTTAATACCCAATGCGCCCAATGGTAAAATAGTTTGGCACAATGGTGACAATCCGGGATATAAAACCTTAATCATGCGATTTGTTGATCAAAAAAGAACATTGATTATTTTGTGTAACAATGCTACGGCTGAATTTGTGAACCTAACCAATACTTTAAGAACAGCTGTTGCCGGTGAAGCAGACGCAAAGAAATAGTATTAGATGATCTAGAAAAATATTTTATTTTTTTTAGTTTCCTAGCACGGGCAATTGAATGATTGAAGCACCATGGTATATTTTAATCGTTGCTTTTTGAAAATCACTGTCTTTCGCTGCATAGATGTTTACAAATTTTTGTGGATTGCGATCTACTAACGGGAACCAGCTACTTTGAATTTGAATCATCATGCGATGACCTTTTTTAAATTGATGTGCAATATCAGGCAAAGTGAATTTTACTTGCGTAGGTTGATTGGAAACAAATGCTTCTGGATTTTCAAAACTATTTCTAAACTTACCACGCATTACTTCCCCACGTACTAGCATTTGATAGCCATTCATAACATGATTGGTAGGGTTTGCGTTTTCAAAATTGTCTGGAAATACATCAATAACTTTTACAATAAAGTCTGCATCAGTGCCAGACATAGCAACCATTAAGTCTGCTACAACGGGGCCTGCTAAAATAATATCATTTTCTAAAATAGGTGTTTGATAAACCAATACGTCGGGGCGTCTTGCTGCAAAGCGCTGATCGTCGGTCATGTATTCCTGCGTGCGTCCACTATGAATTTCAGGCACATAAGGAACAGGCTTCGCTGGATCACTAATATATTCATCGTAAGCGGTGGCATCATTTGTTTTTGCAACTACTTTATTTGCCAAACCAAAACTTCCATTTTTTCCTAACGCATAGTTAGTCATTTTCATATTTGTTGCCGGCCATGCTGAAAATGTTTTCCATTCGTTGGCACCACTTATAAAAATATTTGCTTCTTTAATTTGATCCACTGATCCTTTGTTTTTTAAATAGTAATTAAAGAAAGGAAGTTCCATATTTTTTCCAAACCACTCACTAGTATTGGAACCAAATTGCACATTGCCTAAATAACTTCCATCACTACGGCCCCATTGTCCATGGTGCCAAGGGCCCATTACAATTTTATTATTATTTTTTGATTTTGCTTCAATAGCATGATATAAATTCCAAGCACCATAACAATCCTCCGCATCAAATAATCCTCCAACAATTAAAGTAGCTACATTATTATTGATATCCTGCACATTACTTCTTGCATTTCGGGCTTTCCAAAACGCATCATAATTTGGATGATTCATTAAATCCTTCCAAAACTCGATGCTGTCTCCCATCAATTTGGTAAAGTTGGGAAGGGCCCCTGTTTTTAAATAAAAATCATAATTGTCATTTGTTGGAAAAGAAAATCCACTAGATCCAACGTTAGTGGGTTTAGGACGAGGCTTGCCAAATCCTGAATAAAAACCAAACGCATCCATCAACATAAAGGCGCCGTTATGATGAAAGTCGTCTCCTAAAAACCATTCGGTAACCGGTGCTTGTGGACTCACCGCTTTTAACGCAGGGTGGTTACTATGTGCCGCCATGTTTGCATAAAATCCTGGATAAGAAGTTCCAAATACACCCACATTGCCATTGTTATTAGGGATATTTTTTACCAACCAATCAATGGCATCATAGGAGTCGCTAGCTTCGTCAATTTCATTTGCCTTTTTGTTAGGGTTATAAGGGCGCACGTCTTCAAAAACACCTTCACTCATCCAACGACCGCGTACGTCCTGCGTAACTAAAATATAATTTTCTTTTAAAAAGTATTTTCTAGGTGCGTTCCAATGACTAGCGAAATTATCTTCACCATAGGGTGCACAGGAGTAGGGTGTTCTAACAATTAAAATGGGATGTTTTTCACTTGCATTCTTTGGGGCGTAAATATTTGTAAATAGTTTTATACCATCACGCATTGGCACCATCACTTCTTTTTTAGTATAGTTATTTACAATCCAAGTGGAATCCTCATTTTGTGCCTTTGCAAATAAGGGCAGTAGAAATAATACAATCAATAATTTTTTCATAACTCGTTTTTTATAATTAGAAATTTATTTTTTATGTCAATTTTTTTAGGTGCTTAATTTAATGAGTGGGTGCTGCAAACCATTCTCCAAATTTGGAAAGGTCTACATTGCCTCCTGTCAAAATAATGCCCACTTTTTTTCCTTTAAATATTTCAGGATTTTTTAAAGCTGCGGCAAATGGAACCACACAACTTGGCTCTACTACAATTTTCATTCTTTCATAAATTAATCTGAGTGCTGCTTTAATTTCATCTTCAGTTACTAATATAATATCGGTAACATGTTCTTTAATAATAGCAAGTGTTCTTTCGCTTAATGTTGTTAAAAGCCCGTCTGCAATGGTATTGACAAAGGGTGCTTTCTCCACTTTGCCTGATTTAAAACTTAACACTGCATCTGCAGCACCTTCGGGCTCTCCTGCGAATACTTGTAATGATGGTTTAAAAAAATGCGCACCCAAACAAGTGCCAGATAATAAACCACCACCACCCACTGGTGTGATGACAATATCTAAATTTGGTACTTCTTCTATCAATTCTTTTACACAGGTGGCTTGTCCTTCAATCACATCATCGTTGTCATAGGGATGTACAAATGTGGCTCCTGTTTTGTTTACAATATTTTGTAAAGTTTCTTCTCTTGCTTGTTGATTAGGTTCGCACATAATTACTTCCGCACCATATCCTTTCACAGCATTTACTTTTACTTGCGGAGAGGTGCTTGGCATTACGATGTAAGATTTAGTGCCTAATAACTTTCCTGCAAAAGCCATGGCTTGTGCATGGTTGCCTGAGGAATGTGTAGCCACTCCTTTTGCCAATTGCTCGGGACTTAATTTTAAACTTGCATTCATCCCACCTCTTATTTTAAAGGCGCCAATTTTTTGGAAGTTCTCACACTTAAAATAAAATTCTATTCCACTTAGTTCATTTATACTTTGGTTGGTAAGCACTGGTGTTTTGTGGATATAGGGTTTTATTCGATCCGCAGCAGCTTGAATAGAATCTTTAGAAATTTTCATGGCCCTGAATTTTGATATGAATGTAATAAATTATCAAAGGAGGGCTAAAATAATTACAGCAAGCTCAAAAGGGTATTATTGGAACCAGCCGCCCGTTTTTACCCCTTTTCAAGATTTTCACAAGTTATATATAGATATCAGAAAGAAATGGGCTCATTATCATTGATAGTCAATGACTTAGATATTATTTTTAATAATTAATATACAATTAGTCTATAAAAAAAGTAGAATTTAATTCTCAAATTCAGCTCAAGTCCATTGTAATATGTTAATAATTTCATAATTTAGTAGCTCTTGGTATACAAGAAACAAATCAGTTCAATAAAAATTTAAACAAGTATGAGAAAAAAACTTTTATGGAGCTTACTTGCATCGTGCCTATTTTTTGGTACGGCAATGGCCCAAAATTCTACCGTTAATGGTAGAGTAACTGACGAAAAAGGAGATCCAATTGTTGGAGCTTCTATTCAAGTTAAAGGAACAAAAGTGGGAACTACATCAAATAATGATGGTGTTTTCACAATTAAAGCTGCGAATGGCGTCTCTTTAATTGTTCAAGCAATTGGTTTTGAAACCAAAACAGTTGCTGCTGCTGCAAACCTAAACGTTAAATTAGTCACAGATGTGAAAGCACTTTCTGAGGTGGTTGTAACGGGTTTCGGTGGTGCATTAATTAAAAAAGAATTAACTGGTAATATTGCCCGTGTTAAAGGAAAGGATATTGAGTTTATGCCTACTCCAAGTGTGGATGCTGCTTTGCAAGGTAGAGCTGCCGGTGTATTCGTAAATAGCCAATCTGGTAAATTAGGTCAAGCAGTAACAGTTAGAATTAGAGGTAACTCTTCTATTTCTGCTTCTAGCCAACCTTTATATGTATTAGATGGTATTCCAATTACTTCTCAAGACCAATCTACTTATGGTGGTGACATGAACCCATTAACAGATTTGAACCCAAATGATATTGAATCCATTGATGTTTTAAAAGACGCCTCTGCAGGTGCGATCTATGGATCTCGTGCTGCGAATGGTGTGGTTTTAATTACCACCAAAAGAGGTAGAGCTGGAAAAACTCAAATTACTTTTAACTTACAAAGTGGACAATCAGAAGCAACTAAAAGAGTTAGAATGTTAAACTCAACGGAGTATAACGAATTAGCAATGGAAGCTGCAAAGTATTCTGATGATCAAGAAGATATTCCTTATGATGATCCATATAGCTATACACAATACATGAAAGATATCATGAGTTACCATAGTTATGGTCAATGGGATAAAGACAAAGCCAAATCATATGATTGGCAGGATCAGGCTTTTCAAACAGGCCAATACCGCCAAGCGGATTTACAAATCAGAGGTGGTAATGATAAAACTAAATTCTTTTCTTCTTTCCAACATTTAGACCAAGGCGGTACAATTCGTAGTAATGAATTGAGCAGAACAACAGGTCGTTTAAATGTGGATCAAAAAGCAAATGATTGGTTAGACTTAGGCGTTTCTTTAAGTTTATCTAGAATTTATAACCGTCGTTTACCAGGTGACAATGCGTTCTCCAATCCATTACAAGCTGCGGCTTTATTGCCAATGTCACCGTTCACAGATCCGAATACTGGCTTACCAAATGGTACGCCTCCAGGAGACGTGAATGTTGGTTTATATTTTAACCCACAAATTCAAATAGATTACGCTAAGTATACACAAGATGTATATAGAACTTTTGGTAATACTTACTTCAAAGCGAAATTATTACCAGGTTTAACTTTCCAATCTGAATTTGGTTTAGACTTCTTAAGCCAAAATGAAGAGCGTTATTATCAAACACAAGCGGTT
>CAIOYQ010000189.1 GCA_903862505.1 uncultured Bacteroidota bacterium | reverse complement strand
TATATAATTACTATGCTGTTACAAGCTTAAATGAGTTGTCGCCAGAAGGATGGCATATAAGTTCAGATTTTGAATGGAGTTTGGTTGACAAATATTATAATGTAAAAATAACCGAAGCTAACTTATATGAGGATGAAAAAATATTTATGAGTACCAAATGGGAAAGTGGTTATAAATGGGGAAAAGGTACAAACCTAAGTGGATTTAACGCATTACCAAGCTCTTATAGAGTTGCAGGAGGTTTTATTAGTGAACCATCAGGGGCTTATTTTTGGTCTGATATACCAATAGACAGAAAAAGTAGCGCATTTAAATCGATACTAGGAGATAACTACATATGTGATTACGGATGCGGTATGACATACAAATATGGTTTTTCAGTCAGGTGTGTCAAAGATTGGTGATTTATAAAGCTTTTTTAAATTGATAATATACTTTAGTATTAAGCATTATCATGATCAGGTTTAAATTTATTTAAAATACAGATCGCCCTAACATCAACTGCAAATTCTTCCAAACTGATTCCTAAGGAGGCTACAAAGTGTTATTTTCTAAAATAATAATAGTTTTAGAAAATAATGAAAAACCGACCCATTTGGGTCGATTTTTCATTTTAATCAATATATACGAAATTAATTCTGACTCAATAATTCAATTAGGGAATTGTTGACATAATAGCTTTCCCTACCCAACTTTTGCTTTTTCAAAAAGTCATTCTTCACTAGTTCCTCTAAATATCTAATTGCGGTACTTCTACTTACAGACAAATCACGTTCTATAAATTCAATTTTGGTATAAGGATATTTAAATAAATTATTCAGTAGGTCTTGGCTATATAATTTTGGAAGCTTCGCTTTTATTTCATGTTTATACTTTTGCATTGCTTTATGAATAGCATTAATTAAAAGAACACCCTCTTTTGCAGTATTTTCAACACCATCCAAAATAAATAAAATCCAAGGTTCCCAATTTCCAGTTTCTCTTACTTTTTGTAGCTGTTCATAATATTCACTTTTCTTACTAATGATATACCTACTTAAATAAAGTACAGGGATATCTAATAATTTTTTATTCACTAAGTATAAAATATTAATGATACGGCCCGTACGTCCATTGCCATCATAAAATGGGTGAATCGTTTCAAATCGATGATGTATGATGGCCATTTTAATTAAAGGATCTATATCTGCTAACTCATCATTATTTATAAACGCTTCAAGGTTTTGCATTAAACTTTCAATCTCTAATGCATCCTGTGGTGGCATATACACAACTTCCCCAGTATTTTCGTTTAACAATTTTGTCCCCGGGACTTTTCTAAACCCCGCATCGTTTTGTTCAATTACTGATTGAATTTTCAAAATGTGGTTATTAGTAAGTAGCCCACTTGATTGTATCAAATTGAATCCTTGCTTTAAAGCCTCGGCATATAAATGAACCTCTTTCGCTTCTGGGGATGCAAACAAATTGGAGTAAACGCTACTTTGATAAACTTCGGCAAATGTGCTTATAATGTTTTCAATAGCAGAACTTTCCTTAGCTTCTCTTAATGTGAGCGTTTCGAGCAAAATATTTTGATTAGGAATGCTTGTAATTACTCCTTTAAATTCAGCTAGGCGCTGATGTGCTGCTGCTAATTTTCTTAAAACAGTCTTTGTTTCAACTTCAACTTGCAATGGTAGAAAAGGTATCATTTTGATTCATTTAAATCAAATATAAGTCAAAATATGCGTTTTCTGACTTATATTAAAAAAATAGGTGTCAAAATTGATGAAATCTGAATCATATGTAACTAATGAAGATTTTTAAGATTTGGGGTTAAAATTGCCCTAACATCACCAGCAAATTCATCCAAACTTACTTATTGGATATTTTAATCACTTTAGTTTGAGTCGTGTGCGCGGAGAAAAGCCCAAGGGCACCCCCAATAATATTATTAGGCGGATTAGAGGGTGCAGTGCCTCCTCCAGGACCTGCTCCACTTTGTTGACTAAGTGTATAAAAATATAAATGAGCAGATGGACTTATACATTGCATTTCAACAGATACACTATCAAATAATTTGACTGATAGTTTATCAGTGCCATTATTTAATGGGCGTTGGTTAATTTTCCCATTATTAAGATTATCATTGAATATGTTATAGATATCATCCAGTGTATCATTTATTTTTTGAATAAATCGATAACTATTGCCAAGCACCACTGGATCTTGGTAAACAGGAATAATACTATATCTATTTTCACCATTTACAGGAAATGAATTAATCCTAAGGCTATCTAAATTTACTTTCAATGGCATCGTAGTTTGCGCCGTATATATTTGACCATCCACCTTCACTTCTAAAAAATAAGTACTCCCATAAACTCCACGAATCCTATTTGTCTTATAGACTCCTCCACTTATATGTTTGAGTGTATCCTTCATACCCATATTATCAGAAATAATAATACTGCCATTCGTAATTATTGGGTAAACATTAGGCTCGTTAATACTTATGGATCTGGATAATTTTACAAAATAGGGGCCAGGTTGATCCGTTATATTAGCCTCAATGATCATCTTTGACTCACTATTTTCTATAGGCAGTGTTATTACTTTATCACAGCTTGCAAATAGAAATAATGTAAAATAAAAGTATTTATATATTTTGAAGTGCATCTTCATTAAAATTTAAAATTATAGGTTATGCTTGGCACCCATCTAAATAAAGCGGTTTGAATAATTTGAGTTTTTGAATTATCTAAAGGGTCGTCTTGGAATGATATTCTATATGCATTTTCTCTTCCGTAAACATTATATAAGCTAAAATTCCATGAGCCTACATTATTTTTTTTGTTTTTGTTTTCATAAGTCACACTTAAATCAAGTCGATGGTAGTCGGGCATTCTATTTGCGTTTCGATTCGCATATTGATAAATGTTTTGTTCACCAAAAGCATATTTTCCAGTAGGAAAAGTAACTGCATTTCCAGTACTATACACAAAAACTCCAGAAACGGTCCATTTTGGATTGAGTTCTAGAATTGTAACAATCGAAACATCATGCGTTCTATCTTGCTTTGCATTATACCAGTTTCCTCCATTGATACCGGCTATCTTTCTTTCTGTTTTTGACAATGTATAACTTATCCATCCAGAAAATAAGCCGGTTTTCTTTTTTGCTAAAAATTCAAACCCATACGCGCGTCCAACTCCATACAACAAAGCACTTTCTACATCTGCGATTGTATTAATATTGGTCCCGTCCTTGTAATCTAACTGGTTTTGCATCACCTTATAATATAGCTCTGCTCCCAATTCATAAGTGTTATTTATAAAATTCCTTGCATAGCCAATACTAGTTTGATCTGCTAATTCCGGTTTAATATTATACGAATTCCCTATCCATTGATCAGATGGGCTTGCTGCAGTCGCATTACTTAGTAAATGTAAATGCTGCACATTACGCGCATAGGCAACTTTTAAACTGCTTAAGTCGTTAATTCTATAATTACTGGTGAATCTTGGTTCAATATTAATATATGTTTTTCCAAATTCATTTTTTTGTAACAAAATAGATTGGGTAATTACATTATCATTATAAACATTATATATATCTCCTCCCATTATTGAATAGGCAGATATCCTAACACCATAATCTAATGTGAGCTGTTGATTTGCTTTAAAATTATTATTAAAATACACTGCATTTTCAAGTCCATTTCTTCCTACTTTATTAATATTATTGTTTACCGTACCGCTAAAAACACTTGGTGTAATGGTATGTAAAATTGAATTAAACCCATAACGAATTGTATTTTTAGGATTTAGGTAAAAAGTGTAATCCTGTTTGAGATTAACATCCTTAATATTTGAATTTACATTAAAATTAGTTTCACCATTTTTTAAACCTACATTATAGCTATAGTCACTATAAATTAAGGATGTGTTTAAAAATAATTGATTATTGACAATCCTATTCCAACGTATTGTTCCCGTTTTGTTGCCCCAATTAATCCTAAAACTGCTCCCTAATCCTAATTCATCTTGACCAAAATAACCAGAAAAATAGATTCTATTCTTATCATCTATTTTATAATTTGCTTTTGCATTCAAATCATAGAAGTACAATATATTATCCTTGAATTTTTCAGTAGCTTTTAAAAATACATCTGCATACGTTCTTCGTCCTGATAAAATAAATGAAGATTTATCGGCTTGAATAGGGCCTTCAATACTTAATCTACTACTAATTAAACCAAGCCCTCCGTTATAAGTATAATTTTTATTATTGCCCTCTTTCATCTTTACATCTAAAACAGAAGATAATCTGCCGCCATATTGTGCTGGTCCATTTCCTTTAATTAAAGTAGCATCTTTTATTGCGTCACTATTAAACGTACTAAAAAAACCTAATAAATGTGATGCATTATAAACAGGGGCTTCGTCCAGTAATATTAAATTTTGATCCGCTGCTCCTCCCCTTACATAAAATCCACTATTCCCCTCTCCTGCTGACTTTACACCAGGCAGTAACTGGATTGTTTTTAAAACATCTTTCTCGCCAAAAATGACTGGCACTTTGCTTATAGACTGCATATTTAGCGTCTCCGTTCCCATCTGAGCTTTTGTTAAATTATCATCCTTTCGCTTAGTTGCTACAACCACTTCGGTAAGCTGATTTTTACTTTCTAAAAAAACATTCGCAATGAAAGGCCCATTCAACACAATTGGAACTCTTTTCTCTTCATACCCTACAAAACTAATTCGTAAATCATACTTACCCTTTGGTAAAGAAATAGCATAAAAACCATACTCATTTGAAGTAATTACAACATTAGCTAACTGATCAATTTTAATTACAGCACCAGTAATTGATTCGCCAGTAAGCTTATCTTTTACAGTTCCATTTACGGTAGTAATTTCCTGCGCTTTGATTTGATGGGTGATTCCTAAGACTCCTAGAAAAAGGAGAAAGATAAATTTTCTATTCATAAATAGCATTTGCAAAAATACAAATTAACTTGCTACATAATTATTAATATCTTGTTAAGAACTTAACAATTCAAAAAATAATTGAACTGCCTTTAGAAAAAATCGAGCAATGTTTAAATATTTTACTTACCTTTTGAAAGTAAATCACACAATCTATTGCAATGCTAACGCAACAGGTCTATTTACAATTTTTGTATGAATGATTGGACGGACAAAATCAGTATTACTCATTATTATACAAAATTGGGATATGGATACCAAATGTGGACATTACTTGAAAATTTAAGACCAGTTTGGAAAGCACTTTGGCAATCCGTTGCAGTTTTTGCTTCTAGTTCTTCAGGACCTGGCCAATATGCAGTGGTGACTAGATATCAAAATGGATTAAAAGCTAACTAATTACTTGGTAATTTAAGCTTAGTAAACACTTGTAAATGAGGCAAAGCAAGCACAGAAAGGCTTATAAAAAGCAACGTAAATACCCCTGAGGCATCTTTACTATTTAGCGTTAAAAAAGTGATATAAGCAAATCCAAACCAAGCCACAATGGAGAAGGGTGCTGCCTTAAAAAGTAAACTACTCCATCCCTTAAACGTATTGGAAACCTCAAAATTGATCCTGATTTTATCAAATGACAATAAAGAATGCCAAAAACCAAAGTAAAAAGCAAAGCTTAACCAAAGTGGCATAAATAATACAAAACTAATTAATACTGCTGCCTGTAATATTGAATAATAGTAATGTCTACTTTTTTCAAAGAAAATATTTTTGAAAAAGAATAATACAAAATGTAAACCTAAAATGGAAAGGATTGAAACTGGATATAAGGTATGCGCTAGCGCAATAATACCCTCTTTTTTTATACTTGATCTTCCCATGGTTAAAAAAACATCCAACGCAAAATTGATGTTCTTAGTAAGCATAAATAAAATCCAAGCAAACCCAAGTAAGGTATAAATTATTTTATGTATTAATAAATGGGTCTTACCCATCCAATCAATTTCTCCAAAATGAAATGCGGTGATCAAGATAAATATAATCAACGCAGCAATTGGGAAAAAATACCAAACCAAAGCATACGCCAAAATATTTGCTAGGTATTTTATTAAAAATACTTTTTGACCTTTTTCAGAAGGATGCAAATGCTGGTCTATATATAAATCCAAGGCGCCATGAGGAACGCCAAATAGAATTAAAATAAAAATTAAAAAAGAAATCTGGGTATTAATAGAAAACTGACAAATAGTGTCAATAATAAATAATATCAATGCAAATAATAACAAGTACCCTCTTAACTTTATTTGCATAATTATAATTAAAAAAATGGGGCAAGAAAAATCTTGCCCCATGCTAAAATCAATTGTATTAAGCAGCTTTTCTACTTAAACTATAAATCACTAAACCGAAACCAATTTTGTTTATAGCATCTCCAATATTGTAAATAACATTCATGTCAATTCCAATATTTTTGAAACTAGCATACCATTGTCCGTCTGCAGTGCCAATTAAATATCCAAGAGGATAAATAGCCCAGCCTACTAATACGAACCAACCCAATGCAGCGTTTGCAGAAGCAACTGCAGAACCTGCACTTGTAGCTAATTTTTTAACATCTCCCAACCATACTTCATATACGATGTAGAAGTAAGCGATAGCACTTAGTGTACCCCATAAAGTTGCATTCGCTGGTGCAACCGCTTCGCCCCAATAACCTGTTACAAGCATTACTACTGAAGCTAAAATCATCTTCCATAATAAACTAGATTTTCCACCTGCTTTTTTTGTGATTAAATAGAATTCAACACACATCAAAGGCACCGTTAATAACCAGTCTACATAACGGAAGAAAGTTGGCGACGCATTTTGAGGTGTCATTCCAGGAATAGCCATCTGATCAGCATAATAACCTCTCATGTAATAATAGTGAACCGCTGCAATGAAAGTAATTAAACCAGACACAAGAACAGAGGTTCTCCATTCCTTACTAGTATTACCTACTTCCATAAAGAAAAACACGGCTGCAGCCATCATAGCCATCGTGCCTACGAAGAAAGTGAAAGAAACATAGTCAGTTTTTGCAATTGTTGTAACTGACATTAGAGACAAATGATCCATATTGTTGAGTTTTGGTGAACAAAATCATTCACAACTCTCTTCATTTTCATTTCGGCTGTCATTAAAGTTTTCTTAAACTATAATGCAAAGCAATAGCAAACCAATCGTTGTTTAATAAGAACATTAAATTAAAAAAAATGTTCGGATTTTAACAAATTAAATTGTTAAACGATTTTAGTCGTAAACAAAAAAAAATAATATGTACTGGCATGCTAACGAGACATATGAATGACAAGTTATTGAATTTCAATATTATATAAATTAGTGATTTAGACCCTAGCAAAGTATTTTCTAGC
>CAIOYQ010000188.1 GCA_903862505.1 uncultured Bacteroidota bacterium | reverse complement strand
TGAAAAAAAATTAGCCTTTTTAGATAGCGCACTTTTACGTATTAAGGTTAACTACAGTAATTTACCATTAACGCAAGCAAGTTGGGAAATTCCATGGGGGCAAATTAATAGATACCAACGCGCCTATCCCAATACGGAATTTCCTTTTTCAGATAGCAGGCCAAGTATCGCGGTGGCACAAACCTCTTCTAAGTTTGGCCAGCTACCAGCTTTTGAAAGTAATAATAGGGTGATTGGAATAAAAAAACGTTATGGCACTTCCGGAAATAGTTTTATTGCAGCAGTAAGTTTTGGAAAAAGATTAGAAGCAAAAACGATAATTACGGGAGGTCAAAGTTTTGATCCGAATAGCCAACATTTTACCGATCAGGCACAAAGATATATTGATGGAAATTTTAAAACCATACATTTTTACAAAGAAGATGTGTTGGCACATAAAGTAAAATCATATAACCCAGGATTAGAAAGATAGTGCTCGTATAGCTTTGAGGTGCAAGCCACTTTTACCAACCCTGCTACATTTTTAACGTCAAACAATTGCATCATCTTAGTTCGATGGCCTTCCACGGTTCTTTTGCTATGTCCTAACTCCGATGCAATTAATTTACTAGGTGCTTCCTGACAAATTCTTATTAAAATATATTTGTCGTATAAACTCAATTGGTATACTTTATCTACTAATTGAACATCTTCCATGTTGTTCATCATCGCAGTTACTTTATTGGCTATGTCATTGCTAAAATATACTTTTTCTTTTCTGGCCATTTCCAATCCCTTTAACCATTCTTCTTTGGTTACATTTCTAGAAACAATTACAGAAAAGCCACTATCAATTAATTGATACAAGACAAAATCGTCTTGTTCATTTAATACAATCATTACTGGAATTTTTTTCTTTAATAATTCATTTAACTCATGATTTTGAGTTTGCGATATTTTAAACATAGCGCTTTCGATAACCACCACCCTTGGAGTGGATTGTATCATTACTTCATTTAGCATACTAAAATCATTAATAATGTTAGCCTTTAAGTACTCGGGGTGTTGATGGATTAACATGGAACTCCCCAATGCATAAACAGATTGTTGATCACAAATAATAACTTGACTTTGCATATTGGTATATTTTATACTTTAAAACAAAGAAATATTTTATAATTAGCTGATTAACAATACTTAAGAAGGACAAACGGGCGAATAACAAAGGGTAATAAACCTATTCAACTTTTGGCTAAACAGCCCACTTCTTGATTACCTACTTAGCCATTTGGAAGCTGATGAAATAATGACCTAAATAGCTTGTCATTGTTTAATCTTTTAATAACTTCAAACATTCATTTACTAAACCATTCCGCAGCGCGTTGACAGCACTAAGAAATTTATTTTATCCATTTGTCCCTGTTGGACATTTAAAGGTTTGGGTGTTGGCTCCGGCATTAAATAATCCGGATCCAAATTTGGCCTATTATTATGACTTTAGTCAAAGTATAGAAGAATATACTCAAGTATTTTCTAATTTAAATTTGCCTTGGAAATGGCAACCTGTTACCCTAGATAATTACGAAAGCATTATTCAGGAAATTGCCAATGAAAGACAAACGGGAAAATTTTTTCCAGTCGTACTTAATTTATGTGATGGGGATGAAATGAATGGAGCGCCGGGCATTTCAGTCATTAGCGCTTTAAATAAGAAGCAACTGGTATATACAGGAGCGGATGAATATTTTTATGACATTACTACGTCTAAAATTCCCATGAAAAAAGCTTTTGACGATGCCTTAATACCCACGCCAAATTGGGAAGCCATTACAGATGCAAAAATAATACCAGAAAAATTATTTCAAAAACTAAATACACCTATCATTGTTAAACCTGCAGTATCAGGTGGAAGTTTAGGCGTAGGTGTAAAAAATGTAGTAGAGACAGATGCTGAATTATTATCTCAGGTAAATAAAATGTTTGAGGGCTATAGGGGCTGGGATTTAGCATCACAGGGCATTGTAGCCGAATCATTTATTGATGGACCTGAATATACAATTATGATTGTAGGAAGTCATACACAACCAGCGTATGCAAAAATATATCCACCTGTTGAGCGCGTCTTTCATGCTTCATTACCTGCAAAAGAAAAGTTTTTATCTTTTGATAGGTTATGGGAAATTTACGAAGAAGAATCGCCGATGCCGCAGGAAGAAAATTTTTATGAATATGCAGTAAGCTCCGATACAACACAAATGTCTATTCAAAAAGTGGCATGGGATGCATATGTAGCAGTAGGAGGAATGGGATACACAAGAGTGGATGTAAGGATTGACAAAAATACAGGCACACCTTATGTGTTAGAAGTAAATGCGCAATGTGGAATTAGTGAAGACGAGAACTTCACTTCTATAGGTGCCATACTTCGCTATGCGAATCAAAGTTTTACAGAATTAATTATTCATATTATCAACGATGCATTTGCAAGAAGAAGAAAATTAAATTAATATGCACCCCCTCCCCATACTTGGCCAAGCTGATACGTTTAAGGATTTAAAAATTTGTGTTTTACAACCCGACTATTCCACTTCGGGGGTTGATTATCAAAATTATGATCCCAAACGAGATATATCCAAGATCATGCCCGAGGCAATAATAGATCACGTCTACTTAAATAAGCTAACTACCTACCAACAATTAAAACAATTAAAGGATAAGGAATACAACATTTACATAAATCTATGTGAGGGTTATTTAGAATGGAAAGTGCCGTCTATTGATGTAATTACCAGTTTGGACTTATTAGAGCTTCCTTATACGGGCCCAAGCGCAAATTTGTATGATCCCGCAAAAACCATCATGAAATACCTAGCATTTTGTGAGGATGTTAAAACACCGGCTCATATTTTAATTGAAAATGAGGAAGAGATTCAACAATTACCAGGCAATTTGCAATTCCCATTATTTGTAAAACCAGCTAAAGCAGGAGATAGCCTTGGTATAGACGATGCAAGCAAAGCAAAAAATGAAACAGCATTAAAAATTAAAGTAAAAAACATATTGGCTGAATTTGGTTCTGCTTTAGTAGAAGAATATATTGAGGGAAGAGAGTTTACGGTTTTAGTCTGTGGCAATCCCGATGGAAAATCTTGCACTCGATTTGCTCCCGTTGAATATATTTTTCCAGAAGGTTTTGCTTTTAAAACCTATGCCTTAAAAACCTCCGAACTACATCCTAATGCAAATATCCCTGTCACGGACAAAGTACTTGCAAAAAAATTACAAGATATTGGTGAGCAAATTTTTATGTCTTTTAACGGAGTGGGTTATGGAAGAATGGATTTTAGAATGAATGAAAAAGGAGAAATATTTTTCTTAGAAATAAATTTCACTTGCTCAGTTTTTTATGCAGAAGGGTATGAAGGATCGGCCGATTATATACTTCAATATGATGGTGCAGGACAAAGAGGCTTTTTAGAACGTATCATTATTGAGGGCATGGCTAGATTTAATCGAAAACAAAAAAAATATACGATCAAAGGCAATGCCATTGCAGGTTATGGCATGTATGCCAAATTTAATTTACCAAAAGGAACACTATTATTTAAAGGGGAAGAAAAAGCACAGCGCATTGTTACCAAAAAATATGTTGATGAAAATTGGGATGAAAGAGAAAAGAATTATTTCAGACGATATGCTTACCCTATTGGCAATGACGTATATATATTGTGGGCACTAGAACCAGAAGAGTGGTCACCGCAAAATCACCACTGTGATGCCAATTGTGAATATGAAGGATTAAATGTGTACACCAATAGAGCTATTAAAAAAGGAGATGAGCTTACTTTAGACTATGCACATTTTTTAGACCATACCATGGAGCCTTTTTCATGTGCCTGTGGTTCGTCAAAATGTAGAGGGTTGATAAAAGGGAATAAAAAAATAAAAGTATAGTCTAGCTTAACTGAAAATTTCTTACATTCAAGTATTAATAAAAGCCATAATGAAGAAAATTGTAGCCAGCTTATTGGTATGTACTTGTATTACCATGAGCGTAAATGCACAAGCAAAATATAAAAATTATCAGGACAGCATTAACGCAGTCGCTGCTGCCTCAGAAATTTGGACGACTGTGCGGGAAGTAAAACCCGGAAAATTTATAAATGAAGCCCCCTCGGATGCTATTGTTTTATACAATGGGAGAGATTTTTCAGCCTTCCATGGTAGAGATGGGAAAAAAGTAGGATGGAAGATAGATCCGGACGGCGCTTTAACCGATGTAAAGGGAGCGGGTGATTTAATTACCAATCAATCTTTTGGAGACTGTCAATTGCATGTTGAATTTAGAACACCAGCAAGCGTAAAAGGAGAAGGTCAGTCAAGAGGCAATAGTGGTATATATTTAATGGGTTTGTATGAGATTCAGGTATTAGATTCTTATAAAAATCCAACCTATGCGAATGGCCAAGCTGCAGCGGTGTATAAACAACATATCCCATTGGTAAACGCAAGCCGTGAACCAGGACAGTGGCAGGCTTATGATATTATTTTTAAAGCGCCTGTTTTTAAAGAGAATGGGGAACTTGATAAACCAGCTACGGTTACTGTTTTACATAATGGAGTTTTAGTACAAAACAATGTGACCATCCTTGGACCAACGGACTGGGTAATGAAACCGGTTTATAAAAAACATGCTTCTACATTGCCGCTATTTTTTCAAGATCATGGAGACGATGGCAATCCTATCAGTTACCAAAATATTTGGATAAGACCTTTGTAATAAAAGCTTAATTTTTTAAGTATGGGTAAGATTCACGCACACGAATTTATTACACCTTTCTCTCCTTTTTGGTGGGAATGCATTTTAATAGTGGGTCTTATTATTTTCGTAATTGTGCGTATTCCACTTCATTGGAAAAATTTAAAAAGACGCAATTACGACTTATTTATTGCTTGTATTTTAATACTAAATAACATCGCCGAAAATTGGTATAACTATTCTACTGGTTACTGGAGTTTGCAACAAAATTTACCGGCGCATCTTTGTAATGTTACCAATATCTTATGCATTATTTTACTTATCAATTACAAGCAATGGATGGCGGAACTTGTTTATTATTGGGGCCTTGCGGGTGGTATTCAATCCTTGCTGACACCTGAGTTTACAATTGGAATGGATGGTTTTAATTTTTATAGTTATTTTATCACCCACGGGGGATTAATATTGGTAGTGGTCTATATGATTGTACATTTCGAATTTACGCCAAGACCAAAATCTTGGTTTTGGGCCCTTGGCTATACTCAATTACTTGCTATGGGAGTTGGGATAGTGAATTATTTTGTGAATGCAAATTATATGTATCTATCACATAAACCTGAAGTCGAAAATCCATTTGTAATTGGCGACTGGCCTTATTATATCATTATTCTAGAATTAGTAGCACTCGTTCATTTTGTACTCTTTTACCTTCCTTTCTATTGGAGCAATAAAAGAAAAAAAGTATTGGCATCAAGTATTCAAAGTAATTTATAATTATAGCTCTTCAATTCGTTTTGCCTTGTCATCTATCACTAAATCAAAATTAGGTTTTGTAGGTCCGCCATTAGGACAATAGCCTGTAATGAGGTCGTTAAACTTACAACCCCATTTATTTAGTTGTGTTAAAGTCAACGCTTTTAAATCCCGCTTGGAACTTTCTCCTCTTCCTGTCCAATAAGTAATATGCCAACCATCCTCATATAATTTATTAATCTTAGCAATATTGTCATAATTGGGCTCGGCTAATTCATATACCCTTTTTTCAGTATAAAAACAGATTGTTTCATCAATATCAATTAAAGCTTTCTTGGATCCAAACCTTTTAGACTCTATCATTGTTAGGTAGTTTATATAATAATTGTTGCAAATTTAGATATAATCTATAAATTACAATCCTCAATTTTAAATCAAGATAATGCCCCAAGTAGTAAAAAAATTCGCAGCGCTCCTTTTATTTGTAATCTGCTCAATGAATATGCAAGCACAGCTCATTAATAACCCAATTATTAATGTAGATAAGATAAACATTGCAAGAGATTCCTTTGGGGTACCTCATATTTTTGCACCTACCGATCCGGAAGTGGCCTATGGAATAGCTTGGGCACATGCCGAAGACGATTTCACTACTATACAAACTTTATTGTTAACGGGCAAAGGACAACTTGCTACCTATTTAGGCAAAAAAGGAGCACCTGTTGATTTTGTAGTTGGGTTATTAAACACCAAAGCAACAGTGCAAGCACAAATAGGAAAAATGGATCCAAAATTTCTTGCCTTAATAAAAGGATACTTAATGGGATTAGAAGCATACGCAAATGCACATCCTAAAGAGATATTAAATAAACATGTATTTCCCATTACCATAGAAGAATATTTGTCTGCAACCGTTTTTTCTGTGGCCGTATTCTGTGGCGTAGATAAAACCTTGCCTAAAATATTAAATGGCAGCATCCCACAATTAGCGGGATTTACAGGTGAGGGCAGTAACGCATTTGCCATACATGCCAACAAATCTACTACCGGTGAAAACATGTTGGTGATCAATGCGCACCAACCCATTGAAGGAGCTACTGCGTTTTATGAAGCACATTTACAAAGTGAGGAAGGCTGGAATATTTTAGGTGGATTGTTTCCTGGTGCGCCCTTAATTTTTCATGGGGTCACTCCTAATTTAGCTTGGGCCCATACGGTAAATTTTCAGGATAAGATAGATGTATTTCAATTACAAACCGATAAATCACATCCTGGCGAATACAAAGTAGATGATAACTGGTTGCCCTTACAAAAAAGAAAAATAAAATTAAAAATTAAAGGAGTGCCGTTCCCTATTTTTAAAACAGTTTACAATTCTATTTATGGGCCAACAGTAGCTACTCCAGATGGTAAATATTTTTCAATGCGTTTGCCTTCTTTGATGGATGCAGGTGCGATGCAACAATGGTATGCCATGAATAAAGCCAACAATTTTACAGATTTCAAAAAAGCGTTGGAACAAAATCATTTACCTATGTTTAATATTATGTATGCCGATAATAAGGATACTATATTTTATATTTCTAATGGGAAAATGCCATACCGAAATGCAGACACGGCTTATCATTGGAATAGCACGGTACCAGGAAACACCATGGCTACCTTATGGACAAAATTTAAACCTTTAAGTGAACTGCCACAACAATTAAATCCAGCTAGTGGTTATTTATTTAATACCAATCACTCCCCTTTTTTAGCTACCGATGTGCAGTATAATTTAGATCCCAAAAAATACGATGTGAACGATGGATATGAAACCTATCATAACAATAGAAGCCAAAGAGCAAAAGATTTGATTGATCCTTTGAATAAAATAAGTTACGCCGATATAAAGCGTATTAAATTTGATCGCAGTCTACCTACTAAAATTTTATACCCTTATGGATTTACAGCGGATAGTATGTTTTTAGTGGATGAAAATAATTATCCAGCATTAGCCAACATTATTACAACATTAAAAAAATGGGATCACGCCGCTGTGGCGGAAAGTAAAGGAGCAGCCATTTATAATATCGCTTATTACTTGGTTCCACAGGTAATGGAAGGTCGAAAAAATGACAAGCTGACTATACAAGAAGCAGTAGTGGTTTATGAAAAAATAGATGAGTACCTTAAGAAAAATTTTGGACGAACCGATATTGTATTGGGTGACTTACAAAAATTGGTAAGAGGAGGCGAAAGCTGGCCACAAGGGGGTATGCCCGATGTTTTAGCTGCAGTGATGAGTGAGTCTTATAAAAATGGAACTAGAAAAATGAATAGCGGAGACGCTTATATTAATATTGTGCGCTTTCCAAAAGATGGCAGCCTGCCACATATTGAATCTATAAACACTTTTGGCGCTAGCATGCATAAAGAGAGTCCACATTTTGCAGATCAACGTGCTATGTATCAGGCGCAGGTGTTAAAGCCAATGACGCTGGATAAAAATGTAGTGCTAAAAAATGCAGAGAAAGTTTATCATCCAGAAATGTAATTTCACTTTGTAATGTAAAATAATTTTGACCTTTAAAATAGTTACAGTCTTGCTGTCACTATTTTTTTGTCTAACAAGGACTTGGTATCAAATAAAATGGCGTCTGGGCCATTTTTTAATTTAGCATAATCCAAGCTAGCAAAAAAGGTATGTGCTACGGTAATGACAATGGCATCATAGGTTTCTAACTGCGTAATTAATTGCACTCCTTGGGTTGCTTCAACTTCGGTAGCATTGGCAAAGGGATCAAACACAGCTACTTCTAGCCCCTTGTCCTTTAAGAAATTAACTATTTCAAAAACTTTAGTATTGCGAATATCCGGACAGTTCTCTTTAAAAGTCACCCCTAATAATAAAACCTTAGCGCCCTTTATGGATTTGGATGCTTTTTCTAAAAGTCGAATTAATTTTTCTCCAATAAAAGCGCTCATGGCATCATTTACTTTGCGTCCCGATAAAATTACTTGCGGAGTATGTCCTAATAAAGTTGCTTTATGTGCTAAATAATAAGGATCCACTCCAATACAATGACCGCCCACTAATCCCGGCTTAAAGGGTAAAAAATTCCATTTTGTTGCAGCCGCATCTAATACTTCCTGTGTATCAATTCCCATCTTATCAAATATCAGCGCCAATTCATTGACAAAAGAAATATTAATATCTCTTTGCGCATTTTCTATAGACTTTGATGCTTCTGCAATTTTAATACTAGACACTTTATGCGTGCCTGCAGTAATAATGCTTGCATACAAAGCATCCACCGTATCTGCAATTTCCGGAGTAGAGCCCGAAGTGACTTTTTTAATTTTGGTTAAGGTGTGTACCTTATCTCCTGGATTAATTCTTTCGGGAGAATACCCCACATAAAAATCATGATTATATTGTAATCCGCTTTCTTTTTCTAAAACAGGAACGCAGTCCTCCTCGGTACATCCAGGATATACCGTACTTTCATAGATTACTAGGTCTCCTTTTTTTAAAATGGAGCCAATCATTTTACTGGCATTGAATAAAGGTTGTAAGTTGGGGGTTTTATTTTCATCCACTGGTGTGGGTACCGTTACAATATAAATGGTACAATTTTTAATTGCATTTAGATCCGTACTAAAACGTAAACCGCTTGCTTCCTTTATTTCTTCAGCGTTGCTTTGGAGCGTTTCATCTTCTCCTATATTGAGCGCATCAATTCTGTTCGTATTAATATCAAAACCAATTACCGAATATTTTTTACCAAACTCCACGGCAAGTGGAAGGCCAACATAGCCTAGTCCAATAATGGCAATATTTGAATTGGTATTAAAGGAAATACTCATAGTGCCCAAAGTTAATGGACTCCTTAATGATGTCCATAATTTTTTTCACCTGCTTCTATACTTATCGGAAGTCTGTTTTGCTTAGGGGGTAAAGGACAGGTAGCAAAGGGGGTGAATGCACAGGGGGGATTATAAGCATTGTTAAAATCAATTTCAGTATTACCATCCTTGTCAGGTTTTGGAATATCAATAAACCTGCCAGCACCATAAGTAGTTTTGCCCGATGATTGATCGGCAAAAACTATAAAAAGAGTTGGCCCATTTTCATCAATTACATCCAAGGAAAAGCTTTTGCCCTCTATTTCAAATAATAGTTTGCCTGCATTTTTAGAAGAAACCGTTTGACCCAGCACATTGGTAATCATTAAAAAGTCCTGCGCGGGTTGTACTAATTTTGCTTTGATATACCATTTAGACTGAATGGGGAATCGGTCAATCCCTTTAAAATTTAAAAGTGATTTCGCTTTCAAATTTCTAAAACGAATACCCACTTTGTCTTCTCTTTTAATTACCACCCATGAAAACTGCTTCCAATCCATTAAAGATTCCTTCCCTTTTTCGTCAAACACATTATAGGATTTCCCTAATGCTGCTTTTACATGATCTATCTCAATAGCATCCGTTTTCCCATTTTCCCAAATCACCGAATCGCCTTCATATATAAAACTTCCTAATAAAGCTGGAAAGTCCTTATTATCATAATGACAGTCGACCATACTGTTACTTCCAAAACTGTTTCTGCCTTTATGCAACCAAAATAAACCTTCTAAATTTAACCAGCCGTCGGGTTTTTTTAAATAATCAATTCTCATTTGATGCCATTGATTAACAGATTGAACGTATTCCTTATCCTGCGCTTGAATTAGCTGAAATGAAAGTAACGACAGCAATAAGAAAACAATCTTTTTCATCTAATGTAATTGAAAGTAAATGATATGTTCGCGAAGATATAGCTTTTATTATTGTCTAGCTAATTAGTAGATTATGTTTTATGATTAAAATTACACCAATTAAAACATAAAGCATCATGGGATAATCGTATCTTAGAACTAGCTAATTATATATTTTAAATTATGATTTATGAAAATTAAAATTACTTTACTCTTTATTGCAATGATTACTTTTTTGACAGGATATAGTCAAGGAAAGGTGATGACAAAGCAAGTAATAAAAAGTACTATCTTAAATAGAGATGTGAATTATACGGTGTATTTGCCCGAAGGATATGAAACCAATCAACGTAACTATCCGGTAACTTATTTATTACATGGTTATGGGGATAGTGATGACGGTTGGATACAGTTTGGAGAAATAAACCGTTTAGCCGATGCAGCCATTAAGCAGGGGAAAATAGCACCCATGATTATTGTGACGCCCGACGGGTTTAAGAGTTTTTATATGAACGCTGCAGATGGTTCTATGAATTATGAAGATTTTTTTATCAAGGAATTAATCCCCCATATTGAAAAAACATTTAAGGCAAAAACAGATAAGCGTTTTAGAGGTATTGCAGGACTTTCCATGGGAGGATACGGAAGTTTATTGTATGCTCTTAAATATCCAAACTTATTTGTAGCAGCCGCCCCTTTGAGTGCGGCGATTTGGACCGATAGTGATTGTGAAACCATGCAAGACGGAATGTATAATACTTATTTTGGGAGTAGTATTGGTAAAAGTTTAAAGGGGAAAGACAGACTTACTCCCCAATGGTATGCCAATAGCGTATTTAGTATTATAGATAAAAAAACAGTCGAAGAATTAACAAGCGTAAAATATTGGATTGACTGCGGCGATGATGATTTTTTAACTGTAGGTAACGCCCAATTACATATTGCATTGACTAATAAAAAAGTAGCTCACGAATTTAGAATAAGAGATGGCGCACATAATTGGACCTACTGGAGAACCGGAGTGATTGATGGATTGTCATTTATTAGTGATAATTTTAGAGCAAAATAAAGCTATGGGAAAGGCAATTCAAGTTTTTATTACTGGGGGTACTTTTGATAAAGAATATAATGAGTTAAACGGTAGTTTATATTTTAAGGAAACGCATTTACATGAAATGTTGGACCTAGGTAGAAGCCGATTGGATTTATCCATTGAAACTTTAATGATGAAGGATAGTTTAGACTTTGTAGAAGAAGACAGAGCTACCATTGCTGCTGCAATTAACAATACCCAAAGCAGTAAAATTTTAATTACCCACGGTACTGACACCATGACACTTACCGCCGAGTACTTAATAGATAGATGTAAAGAAAAAACCATTGTACTAACTGGTGCCATGGTCCCTTATAAATTTGGCAGTAGTGACGGACTATTCAATTTAGGAAGTGCGTTGGCTTTTGTACAGGTATTATCCCCTGGGGTTTATATTATTATGAATGGGAAAGTATTTGAAGCAGGGAAAGTTCAAAAAAATATCGACAAAGGTGAATTTGAAAGTTTTTGATCATTATTATTACCTGCTACTCCTTATGCTTTATTTAGTAGGCAAGGCGCTTAGTAATATTTTTAAAAACTCATTCATTTGCTTATCCTCTATCCATCTTACCACTACTACTAAATCATTTTCTTTGTCTACATAAATAGCATTGGTTCCATTGCCAAGATGAGCAAATGCAGAAGCCGGCGCAGCAGGATACATTTTTTGATCGGTGTTTAAGAAGTAATTCATAAATCCATATCCAGTATTTGCTTTGGTGGGGATTTTGGACTTATTCATCCAATCGGCTGAAATAATTTGTTTCCCATTCCAATTTCCATTTCTTAAGGTTAATAAACCAAACCTCGCCATGTCATAAGCGTTTATGAAAAGGCCGCCTCCAAAATGCCCACCACCACTAACGGACTGTATCATTCTGCCATCTAAAACAATCCATGCATTTTGATACCCTGCCCATAGCCAAGTATTAGATGCTCCAATGGGGTTCATTACTTGCTCTCTTAATACTTCGGGCAAAGGTTTACGCCAAACTGTGGTTGCTGCAAGTGCCAATGCATTTACGCGGGTATCATTATATTTAAAAACGGTTCCAGGTTCAAATCTTTTTCTCGTAGTCCAATCCTCTTGTTTATCGGAAGGTCTATCTGCCCAATCGGGCTTTCCCCAGAGCACTCCTTCCCAATCACTGGTTTGTCTTAATAAATGATCCCAACTAATTTGTTTATTGTGTTCTGTTTCAAATGGGTAAATAAAAGAAGTTTTTGCAATCGGATTTTCATTCAGATTTATCACGCCATCACCGGCAACTTGTATGGGTGGCAAATAAGGATATACTTTATCGTCAACAGAATGAATCAAGCCTTTATCAAAAGCTAACCCCACTGCAGTAGATACAAAGCTTTTAGTAACACTATGAATCATTTCAACAGCCGTTGGATTACCCCATTTTGCAATAATATACCCTTTGTAAATAACCAACCCCGTTACTTCGCCTCTATCAGCCATCGGTCCAATAGGATCCGAATAAGGCTCTTTGCCAAATTGCATGGCTTGGCTTAACCATAAATTTTTAGGCTGTTTGGTTTCATTATCCTTTGCAAACTGAATCGCCTTGTTTAGTAAAGCCGAGTCAATGAGAAAACTTGCGGGCGTTTTTGCTTCCCAATCATCTGCAGCTGGATAATAGTTTTTGATTTGCGCATTCCCAGAGATACCAATCAATATTAAAACATAAAAAAAGAATTTTTTCATCCTTAATATTATTTTAATTGTTTGGTATCCACTCTTGTCGGTGTATCCTTTCCTGAAACAATGGTTCTTGAACTTAAAGCAATGGCCTTAATAATTTCATTCATATTGTCCATATCCAAGGTTTGAAACTCATCACTTGGTTTATGATAATTAGGTTCACTATCCATTTTAGAAGTAGAAATTGTATGTGCCGGAACACCTAGTCTTGCTAAAGTAGCATTGTCGGAACGATAAAATAAATTTTGATCGGTATAAGGATCTGGATAAAATTTAAAAGCAGAGCCTTCTAAATTCTTTTGTAAAATATCTCCCATATTGGTTTTTTCATACCCAGTAATGTATGCACTGTTTTTGCCCCATTTACTTTCGGTGCCAATCATCTCTAAGTTAAACATGGCTTTCACCGTTAATGGATCAAACTGCTTAGAAAAATATTGTGCACCAAAACCACCCACTTCTTCAGCAGTGAATGCCACAAAAATGAGGGTACGCTCATTATTGTTTAATTTTTTAAAATACTTGGAAAGCATAATCATAGCAGTAGTTCCAGCGGCATCGTCATTAGCGCCATTATAAATTGAATCTCCATTTATTGCTTTAGCACCGTTAATACCTAAATGATCATAATGACCTGAAAATATTACATACTCATTAGCTAATGATTTTCCAGGAATCATACCCACCACATTGGCCAACGCTAAGTTTTCAATATTATGAGATGCTTCTAAGTTAAATTTTGTAGGTGTTGTATTGGTTAAAACAAAAACTACTGTTTTTTGGTCTGCAGTAATATTGGATTTTAATTGAACAAGTCTTGAAAAGTTATTGGCAAAACTTTCGTCCACTAAAACAATATAATTATTATTGGCGGTAAGGAATTTTCTGGCAGCTTGTCCAAAATTATCTTCCTTATTTATTTTGACTACTTCATACCCACTTGACTCATTAATAGTTACAGTTGGCTGAGGCGTAACTACTATTACATTTTTAGCATCCAATGCAACTCCATCAAAACTTCCACTTGCTGAAACAAATTTCGCACTCATTTTAGAAAAAGACTGTAAATAGCTATTATTAAGCTTTGTTAATCCCGCTTGCTTAAACTCATTGGCAATAAATTCGGCTGCCTTATCAATACCTTTTGAAAAAGTACGTCTGCCTTCTAGCTCATCTGATGACAAATATTTTTCAATTCTTTCAGTTTCAGCCTTATTAATAATTGCATTTACATCCTGAGCCATCCCCTGCAATCCCATTAACGTAGATAAAAGGATTAAATAGCCTACATTTTTTTTCATAACTATATTAAATATTGAGTATTAAAGATAAAGCATTAAACCTTCCTAGTAAAGTATTGTCTAAATTTGTATATGCAAAATGACCAAACATTGGTAATAGAATTTCAACAGTCCGTTCAGAAAGAGGGGCCGTTTACTCAATTGCTAAAGCGTCATCAACAACGCGTTTATTACCAGATAAAAAGAATGCTCAATAACCATATGGATGCCGATGATGTGGCACAACAGGTTTGGATAAAAGTTTGGAATAAACTGGACGGGTTTAAAATGGAAAGTGAGTTTTCCACCTGGCTTTTTAGAATCGCTTATAATGAAACTTTGAATTTCATTCAAAAACAACAAAAGGAAACAGATTTTAATCAAACTGCCGAAAAAATAGATTACGAAGACGCGGCAACAGGATCAGATCACCCAAAATCTACACAAATTCAAATTGCATTAGATCACGCTGTGAAGCAACTGCCTGAAAAACAAAGATTTGTGTTTATGTTACGCTATTTTGAAGCGTTGAATTACGAAAAAATCGCTGCTATTACGGGTACCACTGTGGGTGGCGTCAAGGCCAATTACCACCAAGCAATCAAAAAAATGGAACAAATTTTAAAACAGGATTAAACCTTTATTATCAAATTAAGTCATACTATGGAAATGGAAAATTCGGAAAAAGATATTAGCCTTAAAGAGGACAAGGCCTTAGTAGAGGCACTTTTTAGCAAGGAGTCTTTGATGCAGTTTAATGAAAATCAACAGCAGTCAAATCACGCGTTCTTTGAACAACAACAGGCTTCTATTATAAAAGCTATTGGTCAGCAAAAAGCTAGAATAATTATTTTTAGAAAATATGGCAAAATTGCGGTAGCCGCTTCTATATTGGCAATCATTGCAACCAGCTACTTATACATACAAGCCAGTAAACAATCAACTGCAACTGTCGAGTATGTAAAAGTTGAGGATATACCTTCGGAAGAAATTGAAAATTATGTAAACGCAAATGAACTTATTGCTGAAATAGATTGGTCAACAGAAATAGATGAAGCAGCTGAAATGTTTGATGAAACCACAATAAATATAAACTCAAATAAGGACACGAATAAAAGAGAATAAATAATTTAAAAAAACAAATACAATGAAAAAGATTTTAATTTTATGTTTAGTGATTGTAATGGCTGTTTCTACAAACGCCCAACCACCTAAGGGTCAGGGAGGAGGCAGGGGTCCAGGCAAGGGAGGAAGAGGAGCGAATAAAGAAAAAATTGAACTGTATAAAATTCAGTTTACTACTGAAAAGTTGGCACTAACGACTTCCGAAGCTGAACAATTTTGGCCAGTATATGAAGCGTATAAAAAAGCAATGAAAGAAATTATTGAAACCAAGTCTAATGACGAAATTCAATTGCAAGAAGCGAGTTTAAATGCTAGAAAAAAATACAAAACCGATTTAAAGGCAGTATTAAAAACCGATGAAAGAATTAATACAGCTTTAAAAATAGAGCGTGAATTTTTAAAGAAAATGCGCAATGAAATGAATAAAAGAAAAGGATTTCGCGCATAATTAAGGGTTTTAATTATACTAGACGCCTCCAAAATTTGGGGGCGTCTTTATTTTATAGCCTTTCCAGCCAAAAAAAGCAACTACGCTAAAGCAAAATAAGGGTACGATGTATCCAAGTTGAATATTACCGCTCGCATCGCTAATTAAGCCAAAAATCCTTGGTATGATAGCGCCTCCTACAATAGACATCACAATTAAACTACTAGCCATTTCTGTATCTGCACCTAAATCCTTAATACCTAAAGAAAAAATAGTAGGGAACATAATTGACATAAAAAAGCAAATACCAACGAACGCATAAATAGTAATCATACCATGGCCAGTAATGGCAATCCCACAAAGAATAGTACTTATTATTGCGTAAAACATTAATAATTTATGGGGAGCCATAAATTTCATAATCGCAGTTCCAGCAAAACGACCTATTAAAAAAGCAAGGCCCCCAATGCCTAGATAATCTGCAGCTTGTAAGTCAGTTAAATTGGCTGATGATGTTGCATACAAAATAAACAAACTAAAAACGCATACCTGTGCGCCTACATAAAAAAATTGAGCAGCTACCGCCCAACTTAAATGTGCATGTCTAAATGTTCTTAATAAACTTCCAGCATTAGATTTTGTATTTTTTCTTAAATCAGGTAATTGTATAAAATAAAAAACTGCTGCAACTAGTAATAATACAATAGCCAATACTGTATAAGGCGTTTTTACACTATAAGCTTCGGTAGCCAATGCAATTTTTCTAGCCGCGTCTGTCATTGCCGCTAATTCTGCATCGGTTTGTCCCTTCGTTAATATTACTCTAGCACCAATGGCAGGTGCCAATGCTACTGCCAACCCATTAAAGGACTGTGCTAAATTTAGTCTTTGAGTAGCACTAGCAGGATCTCCTAATGCGGAGACATATGGGTTTGCTGCTGTTTCTAAAATAGTTAAGCCACAAGCAATCACAAATAAGGCTACTAAAAAATAATCATAGGATTGATAATTAGCAGCAGGTACAAATAAGAAAGAGCCTAGAGAAAATAATAGTAAACCAGTAATAATACCCGTTTTATACCCCCATTTTTTCATAATATACCCTGCTGGCAATGCCATAAAAAAATAAGCTATAAAAACAGCGGAGTCCACTAAGGTAGACTGGGTAGTGGTTAAAGTAAAAGATTTTTTTAAATGTGGAATTAAGATGGGATCTAAATTGTGTGCAAATCCCCACAAAAAAAATAAGCTTGTAATTAATATAAAAGGCGTTAGATAAGAATTTCTTTTTTGCATACCAGGGTAATTGAATATAAATATAATAAATATTCATTGTAGCTGACAGAAACCCTATTTTTGGTGTCTCAAATTGAAATTTATGAATAAGGTGTTACTATCAATGGTCTTTACTTTAATGATCATACCTGGGTTTTCTCAAAAATCAAAAAAAGGTGATCGTGAATTTTATTTAATTCAAATTTATCATTGCAGTAGTAATCAGCAAATACAAGGCATAGATACTTATTTACAAAATACCTATTTACCTTACTTGCATCAGTCAGGTATTGAAAAAGTAGGTGTATTTGCTCCTATTGCAAATGACACAGCTGCAGATAAAAAATTATATGTTTGGATTCCAATGCGTTCATTAAATGTACTAGATAAATTAGATCAAGGTATTGAACAATTAGATCCATTTGGTAAAAATGAATTTATTGATTTAGAAAACGCAGATAGCAGTTTACCTTATACTAGGATTGAAAGAATTGTTACCAAATCTTTTATATATCAACCTAGGTTTGAAAAAAATTCTAGCTTAACAAAATCTCCAGATCGTATTTATGAATACCGTAGTTACGAAAGTCCTACCGAAAATGCGCATTTAAGAAAAGTACATATGTTTAATGAAGGGGGTGAAGTAACCTTATTTAAACGATTAAATTTTAATGCTATATTTTATGCTAAAGCCATTGTAGGAGACAGAATGCCCAACCTTATTTATATGACTAGTTTTAACAATATGGCCGATAGAGATGCGCACTGGAAAGCATTTGGGGCTTCTCCCGAATGGCAAAGCATTTCCAATATGCCTAAATATGCCAAGTCGGTCAGCAGAAATGAAACTGTTTTGATGACTGCAAGAATGTACGCTGATTTTTAATCAACTATTTTTGAACCCCTTATTTTAAACAATATAATCTGTTACTCCTTTGTTAGGTGATACTCCTGTATCGTTGCTGGATTTTCCGGAGAAAGCGTAAATGCTAATTTTAATTTCCCATTTTTACATTCAATAATGCAATAGCCTCTCAATTGATTTTCGGCTACCATTGAATTTACTTTTTCAATAGCACCTACTGTTTTAAATAAATTAGCAGACGCTGCTTTTAGCATGTCAATGGGGTAATCATCAAAAAAGTTTTCGGCAAAGATAGCTCCTGTATTTTCCCAGTTAGGTATGATCTTGATTAATTCTTGCTGACGCTTTGCTAAAATGGGTGAAACACTTATTTGTCTTGGGTGAAGCTTGGCCATTTGAACAAGGGTATCCATGACAGCGGTATTTATTTGAGTGGTGGGCGCATAGGTCACATTTGCAAATAAAATCACACCTACTCCATAATCAGGAAGGAATTGCCAATTGCTACCAAATCCAGGCAGACCGCCGCTATGGCCAATATTTTTTTTATGCTCTGCATCTATAGTCCATCGTAAACCATAAGTATAACTTCCTGTGGTAGCCAATTTTTTTCCACTTGGAAAAGTATAATTTGAATTTAAAGAAATAAATCTTGCAGGCTGATGCATTTCTCTAATGGAGCTTCTTTTCACCGGTAAGGTTTCTTTGTCATTTCTTTCTGGCCATGCCGCTTCATGCATAGCTACATATTTTCCAAACATATCAATAGAAGTAATCATGCCTCCCATGGCACCGTAGATACCATCTTTAAGTGGTTGCTCTTTACGCCAATTATCATTTATATATCTATACCCATAAGCGAATTTATCTTTTGGAATAATGGTGTAATCATACGTTGTGGCATTCATTCCCAATGGATTCAAAATATTATTTTGAATGTACACATCATAACTTAAGCCAGACACTTTATGAATAATGTAACCCAACATGGCAAAACCTAAATTACTGTATTCATACTCGGTTCCTGCTACATTTGAGAAAGAAAGTTTTCCGCTTATTAAATCGGTTAAATCTTTTTCCGAG
>CAIOYQ010000187.1 GCA_903862505.1 uncultured Bacteroidota bacterium | reverse complement strand
GGATCGCTGCTTATAATTAATAGAATAATAGGAACGTCCCAATGTATTGGTAGGAAATAAAAGAGTAGCCCCAGAAATAGCATTGTTATAGATATGCGCATAAGCGATAATTGAATAGTCGGAAGTGATATGTATTCCTTTATCCGATTTACCCTCGGTAGTAAGTCTGGCATCTTGTAGACCCGATTTAGGAAGTGGCTCCGAAGAAGTAACTGTATTTGCTTTAACCACATAAGTTTTTAAATAACCCACTGATGGAATTTCCACGGTAACATTCGCATCACGATCGGAAGTAAAATACAAGATTAAATCCTGAGAACCTCCATTATCTATAGGAGTACCAATTGCTGAGTACATAGATACATGGCTTCCATATCCCACCCAAAAATCCTTTCCTTTATTGGAGAAATCCTGTGCACTAGCAAAGTAGGAACTTAACATGCAAAGCAAGTATAAAACAATATACTTTTTAGCCAGGGGAATGCGCATTATATTAATAAATATTTTTATATTAATGTGGTCCTATAAAAATATCGAAATAATGGCTAAAAATGACTCAATTATACCATTTCTTGCCAACTTATCTTTAAGGTAAATGGGGTATTTGCCTTTATCTTAAACCTATCATCAATTCTTTTACCCACTACCCATCCAATTTTGTCACCAGAACAAAGCACAGCCGTTCTGTTTTTCTCTGTTGGACTTAATTTAAAGTTGGATAAAAAATGATTCAACTTCTTCTTTTTCCCTAACCCAAATGGATAAAAATAATCGCTGGATGACCAAGTTCTTAATAATAAAGGCCAGCTTAGTTGACTAGCATCTAAGTATGCCGTATTCGCATCCTTAGAAATATGTTCCATATTAAATTGCTCAATCAATTCAAAATGTAATTTCCCATATTTAGTTTCAAAAATCGGAGCCACTTGTTCAATTACTAAATAATCACCACCTTCCTGTTTGTCAATAATTTGAATCTGATCCCCCCATTTCATCAATTGGTGTGAAGTAGACTCAATATAGGCACCATTGGTTGCAAATAGTATTTTATGCACTTCCTCTATCTGTGTTGGATTAAATCCATACTCTTTGATGAGGCCCAAAGTATAAGTTGCATTACCCAATACTTTTTGCCAATGTGCAATAGAAACTGACAGCATTCCTTTTTTCAATTTCATTCCTTTCTTCCAAAAATCATTAACAGTGGTTAAAACAATTTGTTCTGCCTCTTTTAATCTTTGAGCAGTCGCTACAATATTTTCATTGGCATTGGGATACATTTCAGTTACCTGCGGCATAATGGTATTGCGAATAAAATTACGACTATAGTCATCTTTTTCGTTACTACTATCCTCAACATAACTTAACCCATTCGCTTTTGCATATTCTTTTATTTCCTTCTTAGAAAAATTAAGCAAAGGTCTTGCTAAGTTTAATACATCCTTTCTTCGCATGGGAATACCCGTTAATCCATGTATACCGGTACCTCTAAACAAATGCATTAAAATGGTTTCTGCTTGGTCATTGGCATGATGCGCCGTTAATAAAATAACCGGCTTAGGTTGTGTAGCTAAACTATTTAAATTCTCCTCCCCTGGTTTTTTACTTTCTCCTTCAGACAATTGTTGCATGAGTGCCCCAAACCATGCATACCTTATTTCTCTGGCAGCTTCCTGAATGCCCATTTTATAAGTGACTGCATATTTTTTTGTGTCCACTACCTGAACTTGAAAGGGTATATTATTTTGCAAAGCGAAATCACGAACAAACTGCTCGTCTCTTTTACTTTCTTCTGCTCTTAATTGAAAATTAACATGTGCTATAGTACATTTTGCATTTAGGGAATGCATAATATGTGCTAACACAATACTATCCACACCACCACTCACCGCTAAAACAAAATGACTCCTTCTAAGGCGTACATCCGGAAACAGTTTATCCCAATCCAGCTTAAATGTTTCCAGGGTTAGCATGTATATAAATTAATGACGTTTGCTATTTTTTTTGCTCTTTTGCCCAAGTATCTTTTAAAGTCACAGTCCTGTTAAAAACCAATTGATTTTTTGTGCTTTTTGTATCTTGGTAAAAATATCCTTTTCTTAAAAATTGGAAGCGCGCATCTAATGCATCATTTGCTAATGCAGGTTCTGCATATGCGTTTACCTTTTTTAATGAAATAGGATTCATATAATCTTTAAAATCACCTTCTGCACTCGCCAAATCTTCTACATTGAATAAACGATCATATTCATTTAATACCACTGGTACGGCGTGCTTTGCACTTACCCAGTGTAAAGTACCTTTAACAGGAATGCCACTCGTATCTTGCCCTGACTTACTATCCACGTTATAGGTTGCATAAACAGTTGTAATATTTCCATCGGCATCCTTCTCAAAACTTTCACAGCTTACAATATAAGCACTCTTTAAACGTACGGATAAGCCTGGCCCTAATCTAAAATATTTCTTAGTAGGTTCTTCCATGAAATCCTCACGCTCTATCCATAGCTCATTACTAAAAGGCACATCACGGGTTCCACCATTTGGATCCTCGGGATTATTTTCGGAATGTAAAATTTCTTCTCCTTTATCGTAATTGGTTATCACTAATTTAATGGGATTGGTAACCACCATTCGGCGTTGCGCAATTTTATTTAAATGCTCGCGAACACAAAATTCTAGCAAACTTAAATCAATAATATTTTCTCTTTTAGCAATACCTATACGATCACAGAAATCACGAATGCTATCCGCGGTATACCCTCTGCGACGCATACCACTAATGGTTGGCATACGAGGATCGTCCCAGCTTTCTACATGTCCTTCCTCCACCAATTGCAATAATTTACGCTTACTCATTACCGTATAGGTCATATTTAAACGCGCGAATTCATATTGTTGAGATGGATAAATCCCTAATTGTTGTATACACCAATCATATAAAGCACGGTGGGGGATAAATTCCAAAGTACAAACAGAATGGGTAATATTCTCAATGGAATCACTTTGACCATGTGCAAAATCGTACATTGGATAAATGCACCATTGGTCGCCGGTGCGGTGATGATGTGCGCGTTTAATACGATACAACAATGGGTCACGCATATGCATATTAGGACTCGCTAAATCTATCTTTGCTCTTAATACTTTTTCGCCATCCGCATATTTGCCTGCTTTCATAGCAGCAAATAATTCCAAGTTCTCTGCTACTGTTCTATTTCTAAACGCATTGCCTGTCCCTGGCGCTGTGGGTGTTCCTTTTTGTTCTGCAATTTCGGCCGCACTACTATCGTCCACATACGCCAAGCCCTTTTCAATTAATTGTAACGCAAAAGTATATAGTTGATCAAAATAATCAGAAGCATAACATTCTTTAGCCCACTCAAATCCCAACCATTTCACATCCTCCTTAATACTTTCTACATATTCAATATCTTCTTTCGCTGGATTGGTATCGTCAAAACGCAAATTGGTTTTACCACCAAATTGTTTTGCTAACCCAAAGTTTAAACAAATGCTTTTGGCATGACCAATATGTAAATATCCATTGGGCTCCGGCGGGAACCTTGTTAATATAGATGCATACTTCCCCGAAGCTAAATCCTGGGAAATAATTTCTTCAATAAAATTTAAACTTTTTTCTTCACTCATAATGGGACACGCTATTCGTGTAAAGGTACAAAAACCTGCCCCAAAAACCTACCTAATTGGCTAGTTTCATTAACTCTTATAACCGTATAATTTTCGAACTTCTTTTACAAAAATTTCTATCTGCTGGTCTTCCCCATTTGGATCGTATTGTTGTTTTAAACTACTACCAAACAAAAAGGCTACTGTTTGCCATACTCCTGCATTTAGGCCACCTTTATAATCCTTTATTAATGCATAGCAACTATTCCCTGTTTCTCTATTAATCAATTTCATTAAAACCTTTCCTTGGTATACACTTAACTGGGTTACCTTATCCGCAAAATCTCGCTTTAAGTCCTTTTCCCTGGATTTAATAATTTGCTTTCTTTGCTTTGGATCAGATACACCCCTTAATTGACCGTTCACATCGTTTATCACCACGCCCGCCGTTAGAGCGTAAGGATAAGTAACGTACACCGCATTTCTGAGTCTAGTCCAACTGGCCCACATGGCTTTATTTTCTGCAGATTGTTTGGTGGTCACTTCTACCGTGGGCAACCAGGATTCCGGGATGGTATCCCCTTGGGCTGTTATAAAAGCAGAAACTCTAATGGTATCATACATGCCTTTTTGTGCACTCGTATTAGTGTGCAGGCACAATATTAAAAACAAACCAAAAAAATAAGTAATTACTATCCTCATAATGTTTAGCATTTTCTGCTAATATTTATACCCTAAAATACAAAAAGTAACCTTACTCAAATGCTTTTAACATTTGATTAGGTTTTATTCCTTTTTACTTCTTATTTGTTTAGCCCTCGCAAAAGTACTTAACCCAAACCCAAGGGTCATTACAATCACCCCAATCCAAAGTATGTTTATGAATGGGAATTCAAATACTTTTAAGGTAATTAAATTTGTAAGTGAGGTAGATTCTTTAATCCCCACAATTAAAATATTTTTTTCATTATCCGCAACACCATTAAAATTCAAAATTAAATTTTGAGCCCTCACCGTATCAGGAATCATTCGAATAGATGATTGACCGTCTATTTTCACCTTAGGGTTCGCCTGATAAACTATGCCTTCTTTACTATGCACTTCTATTTGCATCTGAACTTCGTCTACTCCCACCTGCGCATCCGTACTTGATTTTTTAATGACATTGTTCAATTTAATATAGCCATTGCTATAAAAAATGGAGTCTCCCACCTTAATTTCATTCGGTTTAAATTGAACCGTATCTTCTTTTGAATGATCCTGGAAAGAAGTTACATAAACAAATATGTCTTTATGCCAATAATGTTTAGAGGATGGATTAGCAGAGAAGCCTTCCATTCCTTTATTATTTTTTAATACATCCGGATATAAGTAAAATGAGTCTTGAACTTTATTGTCTATGCCTTTTTTAATGAACTTTAATTCAAAATATTTTTTTTCAAGCTTGTCCACTGTATCTCTAATATAAGTAACCTTATAATTATACTTACCGGATGATGGATCCCTATCCATATCGGTAGCAATCCCTTCAAACAAGGTTAAATTCTCCATGGGGTTACCCACTGGATTTTTTTCATTTGGATTTTTTTGAATTACATTAATACCTGTCGTATTCCAACTCAATACTTTTTTGTTGGAAGAAGAAATGAATATCCCTACCAATACTAATCCAAATCCAATATGTCCAATACTTGAGCCTGCAGATTTTAATTTTCCTTTCAAAACAACTAACCAATAATAAGCGTTGGCAACCACCGTATAAATGGAAGTGACCAAAGCAACGCAAAGTGCCGCCTGAAAACCAATCCCTTTATCATTAAAAGTAATAGGCACCAACCAAAGTAAAATACTACTTAATAAAACAGTAATGATTAATGGCAAGCTCATTTTTTTCCAAAAGCTTCCTTTAATGGCCCCTCCTTTATAACTTAAATATTGTCCAACTGCAGTAAGCACCCCAATGATAATAGCTACAAACACTTGCACCTGATTGTGCGCAAACATTGGATCCTCTGGAGGTGCTTCTTTTTGTCCAAATAATTTATTGTACACCGGGATGGAGGTAATTGAAATAATCACTAAAGCAGACAAAAATAAAACCAGTGATCCTACCAGCATCCAAAATTCTCTGCTATCAATTACATCATCTTTAGCTGGCTCTTTTAAACTTCTGTATCTAATAAAAAATAAAATAAAGAAAGGCACCACAAAAATGAGCAAGAAACCCAGCAATTGTGCATTCATTCCTAAATCGGTAAATGCATGTACCGAAGTGTCTCCTAAAATTCCACTCCTTGTTAAGAAGGTGGAATAAATAACCAATAAAAAACTGATCCCAAAAAACAAGTAAGTGGCTTTTAAACTAGTGCCTGTTTTTTTATAAATCATGGCGGTATGAATAGCAGCCACTAAAGTTAACCAAGGCACTAAAGAAGCATTTTCTACCGGATCCCATGCCCAATAACCTCCAAAGGTTAAACTTTCATAAGCCCAAGCAGCGCCCATCATAATTCCTAAGCCTAATATGCCTGCCGAAAAAGTAGCCCATGGTAAAGCAGGGGTCACCCACTTGTGCTCCTTTTTTAATAAGCCTGATACTGCGAAACCAAATGGTACCGTAGTAGAGGCAAAACCAAGAAATAAAATAGGCGGATGTATTACCATCCAATAATTCTGTAACAATGTATTTAAACCAGTGCCGTCTTTCAATAAAACTAAATAATCGGGTCTTGATAAAATGGGCCAGTTCATTTCGTTGCGCAATAAATTAAATGGACTGCTGCCTATTTTAAAATCAAATATATATAAACCCACTACCATGGTTGCTAAACAAAATTGCGTAAAACTAATCACCATTAATGCACCATATGATTCCTGCTTCCATTTTTTAGAGGTATTAATGATGATTAACCCTAATACACAATGCCAAAAACTCCACAGTAAAAAACTACCCTCCTGACCTTCCCAAAAACAACTTAATAAATATTCAAAAGGTAAGTTTTTGTCACTATGCATATATGCATATTTGTATTCAAATAAGTGATTAGAGATGACATAAAATAAAACACCAAAACATGCAAATACACAAACAGATTCTATGATAAATGCTATATTGGCTAAACGCTGCCAGCTATTTTGTTGGGTTATTTCATTGGTGTAGAAAGCTTTTGCAAAACTAAAAGTAGCTACTAAAGAAGCCACTACGGAAACTATGGTGAAAATATATCCTAATTGTCCAGGTAGCAAATTTTCGCCAATAAATTGGACGGCTGCTGGATTGGTTGCTGTATTCATTAAAAAATTTTATAAAATTACTCGGTAATCGTCACGGGTTGATTCGCAGTTGCATTTGGGTTATCCTTGTATTTAGAAGGGCATTTTAAAACAATGCTAGAACATTCAAATACATCTCCTTGAACTCTTCCTTTTAACACCAAACGCTCCGACTTTTCCATATCTGTTGGCATGGTATTATGAAATACAACCGAAATTTTACCCCCTAAACTATCCTGTACTCCAAATTTTAAGTAATTAGGATCTTTCACAGGATCATATTGCACTTTTACCGAGGTATCCATTTTTACAATTAAATTTAAAAATTTACCCGGTTTTTGTTTTGCAGAACCCACTGTTTCATAACTACTTAAATCCCCAGTATAGCTAATAAGTACTACTATTGCAACTGCAATAAGTACCAATAATACAATATGTGTTTTCTTCATGGCGCAAAGTTAACTAAATGGGCTTAAATTGCAGCAAATTTTACCACAAGTTAAATACAATTTATGCGTCTTTTTGACTACATCATTGTTTGCAAAAGTCCTAATTTTAAGAACGTAGACAGAATTAGCCAGTTTATGTTGCTTTTGAGCGTTCTAGGCTTTTCGTTTGGACTTTATAAAGGCTTTTTTAATACCCCAAGTCTGGTATATGCCATTATCACTTCTATCATCAGCTGGAGCATATATAGTTATTATCAAAAGAAAAATGGAGGGATCCCTTATTATCGTTTAGCACTCTTATTTGCAAGCTGGGGTTGGTTATTACTGCCTAAAGCCCTTATCATATCCGGTATATTTTTAATAGGTGCCTTATTTGAACGTCAAGTAAAATTCCCTTACGAAATTGCCTTTGATCCAACAGGTATTGTAATAAACACCTTTCCAAAGAAATTCTTCCCTTGGGGTGCTATACAAAATGCAATTATTAAAGACGATGTAATTACTATAGATTTTAAAAACAATAAATTAATCCAAAAAGACATTAACGAGCCAGTCAGCGAAAGCGTTACCTCGGAATTCAATACTTTTTGCGCCGAGCAAATTGACATCGCAAAGCAATTGACTTCTAATTAAATATTACCTTTACTCCATGTCAATATTAACATCTCCCTATTTATTATATTCCGATGGCGAAGGCCAAATTTTTGAAGACACGAGTTTATATTCAGCGGGCCGTGCTGGCTGGGACGCCTATCCTATTCCAGTAGAAGATTGGATTGAACTTCCAGAAGGTGGTAATTTGTATGAATTGCCAGGTCGTCGTGGTATTGGGATTGATGTGGAAACCGGGGAAATGCGATTATGTGAACTAGGTTGGGCGGTAGCCGCTTTTATTCCTCCAGCCCACACTGGATTGTATGTTTCGGCTTATGAAACCATGGACGAAGAGGCCCCTACCTTACCCTTATTTTGTTATACCGCTGTGGGATGGTTGGATGGTAAAAATTATGTGCCTGCAGTAAGAATTGAAAAAGATATTAGACAGGATTGTGAAGGATATGATCAAGACACTATAGAGGCAGGAACACAAAAATTACTTTCTTTATATAGCCAAAACCGATTGGTAAAGCATTTAATGGAAAACTGTTGTCAAACCTATACCTGCCCAGCTGCGCGCAATTTAGCCATGGGTCGTTGGGAATGTCCAATTCCTATTTCTCCAGCCTGTAACGCCAATTGTATTGGTTGTATTTCCTTTCAACCCCTGGACGAAGAAATTATTTCTACGCAGGACCGACTTACTTTTAAACCAACTGCTGCCGAAGTAGTAGAATATACCGTTCCGCATTTAATGTCTGCTCCTTTTCCGATTGTAAGTTTTGGACAGGGTTGTGAAGGCGAACCTTTATTAATGTGGGAGACCATTAAAGAAGCGATCATTGAAATTAGAAAGCATACCGATAAAGGAAGTATTAATATTAATTCTAACGGTTCCGATCCAAAAGCAGTGGCCGAATTAGCTGCAGTGGGATTAGATAGTTTACGTGTGAGTATGAATTCTGCACGGGAGAATGTATACAATGCTTATTACCGTCCTAATAATTACACATTTGCCGATATAAAAGAAAGTGTAAGGGTCATGTCGGCTGCAGGAAAATGGACAAGCATTAATTATTTTGTTTTTCCAGGCATGACAGACAGTGTAGAAGAATATGAAGCGTTAAGATTATTTATTAAGGATACAGGTTTAAAAATGATTCAGTGGAGAAACTTTAATATTGATCCAGATTGGTACCTTGGAAAAATAGGATTTACTGAGATGGGTGAAATCATGGGCATTAAACAAATGATGGAATTAATACAAGAAGAATTTCCTGATTTAAAATTTGGATATTTCAATCCACCTATTGAAAGAATAAAAGGAGACTTTACACAAAACTTTGCGCACCATTAATTTAGATAAACGCATCTTAATCACTTGAAAAGAAACAATCAGATAGGTGCCATTTTCGCAATCATCGCATGTGTGATTTGGTCTGGTAATTTTGTAATATCAAGATATGCAATACACTTAGCAGGCCCTATTTCACTTGCTTTTTTTAGATGGTCTATTGCAACCTTAATTATGTTTCCGTTGTCCTATGTTAACTTTAAGAAAGAGTTACCCATTATTTTAAATAATAAAGTGTATTTTTTCTGGATGGGGTTAGTGGGTTTTGCTATTTACAATACTTTAATTTATACAGCAGGGCACTTTACTACCGCTATTAATATGGCTTTAATTGGCTCGGTGATTCATCCAATCGTAGCTACTGTATTGGCTGCCATATTTGTAAACGAAAAATTACATTGGAAAAATATTGCAGGAATTGTTCTAGGTTTAATTGGTATTGTGTTTTTAATAACCAAGGGTCAAATGACAAGCATCACAAATTTCAGATTTTCAACAGGTGATTTATGGATGGTAGCAGCCGGTATATGTTTTGGCACTTACAATGTATTTGTGCGCAAAAAGCCAGTTGGCATCTCAAGCAACAGTTTCTTGTTTGTATTATTTGCCATTGGTGCCATCCTATTATTGCCCTTTAGTATTTATGAATCCATCTATGTCCAACCCGTTGTTTATAATTTACATTTTCTTTATGTAGTATTATACCTAGGTATTGGCAATTCAACGATCTCTTACTTTTTTTGGAATAATGCAATACATAAATTAGGCGCCAGTAAAACGGCCTTATTTGGAACTTTGATCCCTTTACTAAGTTCCATAGAAGCGGTATGGTTGTTAAATGAAAAGTTTACTAATTTTCAACTCATTAGTGGACTCATTATTATATCTGGTATTGTGATAAATACTTGGCCATCAAAAAAAATAAATGGATAGCACTACTTTAATTTTATGCGTTGTTGCATTTTTTGCAGGATTTGTAGATTCTATAGTGGGTGGAGGTGGACTTATTCAAACACCTGCCGGACTAATTTTACTTCCCAATAATTCAGTTGCTCAAGTCATTGGTTCTTTAAAAATTCCCTCCTTTTCTGGTACTTTTTTTGCTGCCCTTACCTTTTTAAAAAAAGTTAAAATACCTGTTGCAAGAATAATGGCATTGGGTGTAACTGCTTTTGTTGCTTCTTATATTGGTTCGTTTTGCTTAACAAAAATGAGCAATACTTTCATGAAACCGGTAATACTAGTTGTACTTGTTGGGGTAGCCATTTATACCTTTGCCAAGAAAGATTTTGGACAAGAAACCAAAAAAGAAAATTTAACATTCCCTTTGTATAAGGGAATCCTAATCTGTCTTGGACTTGGTTTTTATGATGGCTTTATTGGCCCAGGTGCAGGGAGTTTATTGGTTATTGCATTTATCAGTTGGTTGGGCTTTGATTTTTTACAAGCCAATGCGCACGCGAAACTGATAAACCTTGCCACCAATTTGGGTTCCATTGTTTTGTTTACCTTAAAAGGGGCTATTTTATGGTCTATTGCTATTCCCATGGCTGTAGCTAACGCATTAGGAGGTATTATTGGCGCTAGAATGGCGATTGCGAAAGGAAATAAATTTATACGAACCGTTTTCCTTTTTGTGATTATTGCAACACTTTGTAGATTGGGTTATGATGTATTTTTACATTAATTTTATACCATGTCACTTAACTTTGAACAACAAAAAAATGTAAAGGCCAGTTTATACACTACTATGATATGTATTGTATTGGCATGCTTATTTGTTGTTTTAGAATGGAAAAAAGCAGCACCTATTATAACGCCTCCCGAACCCACTTATATGGAAGTAAACCTAGGCAATAGTGAAACTGGAGCGGGTGACATCCCTCCATTAAGCCAGGAAGCACCTGCCACAGCACAAGGCACTGATCAACAAGTTGAAAGTGAGGGCGTTAATGCAGAGAATATAAATACCGATGCGTCAAACGATGAAGCCATCAAAACTACTAAAGACAAAAAAAACAATACAGCAACCACACAAAAAGCCGCTACTAAACCAAAGGCAATAATGGGGAAATATGCTGGCGGGAATGGCAAAGGGGGCAATAATCAAGACAGTTATAATAATGTAAAAGACCAAGGCATAGCAGGTGGTAAAGGGGATCAGGGAGTTGCAGGGGGAAGCATTAATGGCAAAGCCTATACAGGCGCTGCTGGTCCTTTTGTTACCAAGGGGGATCGTAAAATTGTTAAAACTTATTCCTTTAACGGAGACGTGGAGCCTGCCACCATTTATGCAGATATTCAAGTAAGCCCTGAAGGCGTTGGCACTTTTTCACAAATTGCAAAAGGCTCTTCGTCCAACGATTCAAAATACAAAACTGCCATTAAAGAATATTTAAAAAAGATAAGCTTTGATAAATCAGATCATAGTTCGGTAGTTACGGTGAAATTTAAATTTGATGTTCAATAAATTTTTAGACTAATCTTTACATGTCCTATCAAGATACCATTGACTATTTATATAGTCGTTTGCCTATGTTTAGTAGAATTGGTGCAGCAGCCATTAAAAATGATTTAGTCAACACGATATCCATTTGTAAATACTTAGGCAATCCCGAAAAAAAATTCAAAACCATTCACGTAGCGGGTACCAATGGAAAAGGTTCTACCAGTCATATGTTGGCATCTATTTTTCAGGAAGCAGGTTACACCACAGGTTTGTATACCTCTCCACATTTATACGATTTTAGGGAAAGAATTAAAGTAAATGGCGAAATGTGTTCAAAAGAATTTGTCACTTCATTTACCAATAGAATGAAAGTATTAATTGATGAAATTGAACCTTCTTTTTTTGAACTTACTGTGGGGATGGCATTTGAATATTTTGCAGAACAAAAATGTGATATCGCAATTATTGAAACCGGATTAGGGGGACGACTAGATAGTACCAATGTCATTTCCCCTGAATTAAGTATCATCACCAATATTGGTTGGGATCATATGGCATTACTAGGTAATACTTTACCAGAAATCGCTGCTGAAAAAGCGGGCATTATAAAAAAGGAAACACCGGTTGTAATCAGTGAAATGATCCCTGAAACAAAAACTGTATTTGATGAAAAGGCAAAGGCATTAGAAGCACCCATTTATTATGCAGAAGATTTTTTTCAATTACAATCCTTTCAAAATAATTGGCAAACTGCACTTTTTGAATTTAATCAACCGCTTATTCATTTATTGGATGCCCCCCTATTTACTAAACACTTCACCATTGAATGTGATTTACCAGGCAAGTATCAATATAAAAACTTAAAAGGCGTATTGGTAGCCGTTCAATTGCTTTCTCAAATGGGTTGGAAATTGAAAGCCTCTAAAGTTTTAACTGCCTTAAATAAGGTTAAAAAAAATACAGGTTTAATGGGCCGTTGGGAATGCATTCAAGAAAATCCTAGAGTTGTATTAGATGTTGCACACAATGAACATGGCATAAAAGCATTATTAGAACAATTAGACACCCTTTCCTATCAACAACTGCATATTATTACGGGCATGGTAAAGGATAAGGATATTAATGCTGTCCTTAACCTGCTGCCTAAAAATGCAAACTATTATTATACGCAATCGCATTTACCAAGAGCTTTGCCATCCAACGAATTGGCAGCTATCGCAAGTGCCATTGGTTTAAAGGGATTGGAATTTGAAAATGTGAATATAGCATTGGATACAGCCAAAAAAAATGCCAACCCAAATGACTTAATCATTGTGATTGGCAGTATATTTTTAGTTGCAGAGGTAACCCGTAATTAATTACCAACCCTTTTGTGCTCTTAACGCTTTAATATGTGCAATATGGTGTTTGCCATGCCATGCATATATAGTAAATAAATCCCAAACACTTACTTCTGCATTTCGAACTGGATGATACAACTTGCGTTCCCATTGTTCAGGGGTTAAACTAGCTAATAAGTTTCCCCAACGCTCATGCAAAGCATGTAATAAAGTTACAGAGTAATTATGGGGCGTTTCCAACACATCGGCAAATTGAGACCAAGCGTTTTCATCATAGGTTTTAATAGTAGGTACTTCCTCCGTTAATGCCAATTTAAACCTTGCAAAGGCATTCATATGGCTATCCGCTAAATGGTGTACCACCTGATTCACAGTCCAACCCCCTTCTCGATAAGGGGTATCTAATTGTGCTTTGTCTAAATTTAAAAGTATAAACTCTAGGTCTGAAGGTGCCATGCGTAAATCCTGGATCCATTTATTTTTTGTTTCTTCACTAAATGGAGTTACCTGATATTTTCCAATGGGATAACGAGGGTCATTTGTCATGTTGATTATTTTAATTATTTTTTGATTTGAACATTTAAATTGTATTTAAATGATATGCTTTATTCTTCTCTCCACTCCTTTCCTGTTAAAGAAATAAATACATCTTCCAAATTCGCTTTTTTTACTTCCTTCTCTTTTTCAAAACCAGTAGCCACCAAGTTATCTATCAATTCATTGGGTGTGTTAATCGCAATAATTTCACCGCTATCTACAATGGCTACTCTATCACACAATATTTCGGCTTCGTCCATATAGTGTGTGGTAATAATGACCGTAGTGCCATTGTCCCTTATTTCTTTAATCAAATCCCATAAATTTCTTCTTGCCTGAGGATCTAGCCCCGTTGTTGGTTCGTCTAAGAAAATAATTTTTGGTTTATTTATTAAAGTAGTTGCAATGGAGAAACGTTGTTTTTGCCCCCCACTCATTTCCTTGTATTTTGACTTTGCCTTGTCTTCCAAGTTCACTTTTTTGAGCAGGACCATAGGATCCACATCGCTTTGATACAATCCAATAAACAAATGTATTAACTCCGTCAAATTTAGGTTGGGGTAAAATCCAGACGTTTGTAATTGAACCCCAATTATTTTTTTAATCGCTTCTGGTGCGGTATCTAAATTATGGCCATCCACTATTACTTCCCCGCTTGTTTTTTTCCTTAAGGTTTCAATAATTTCTAAAGTGGTGGATTTACCGGCACCATTGGGGCCTAATAAACCAAAAATCTCACCTTCATAAACCTCAAAACTAATGCCTTTAACTGCCGTAAATTCTCCGTAGGTCTTTACCAGGTTTTTAACCGAAATAATTGAGTGCGCCTGCATATTCTTTGAATTGATCTATACAAATTTAGTTTCTTTTAACCTTATCTTTGACAAAATAAAATGGAACTTATGAAAGTGGGTATATTAGGTGGAGGTCAATTGGGAAGAATGCTTTTACAAGCAGCTGCAAACTATGACGTAACCACATTTGTTTTAGAAAACGACCCCCATTGCCCAGCAGCACATTTATGCCATCACTTCACAAAAGGCGATATTACCAATTACGATGCCGTGTACAATTTTGGTAAACAATTGGACGCTTTAACAATTGAAATTGAAGCAGTAAATGTAGATGCCTTAGCACAACTTGAAAAAGAAGGCGTACGCGTATATCCTACCCCAGCAGCCATTCGTATTATTAAGAATAAAATTTTACAAAAGCAGTTTTATACTCAGAATGAAATTCCAACTTCCGAATATCATATCACACAATCAAAATTAGATTTACTTAATCATATTTCTTTTTTGCCAGCAGTACATAAATTAGGAGAAGGCGGATATGATGGAAAAGGCGTGCAGGTTATACAAAATGAAACTGAATTGGAATTGGCTTTTAATGCCCCTTCCGTTTTAGAAAAGAAAATTAATATCCAAAAGGAAATAGCACTCATTGTTGGCATGAATGCAAAAGGAGAAACCATTATCTATCCTCCTGCTGAAATGATTTTTGATCCAGTTTATAATTTATTGGATTATCAAATAAGCCCCGCCAAATTGGAAGAAAAACAATTATGGAAAGCCGAAGCCATCGCAAGAAAAGTGGTAACGGGTTTAAAAAGCCCTGGCTTATTTGCCATTGAATTATTTATTGATAAAGCAGGAGACGTTTGGGTAAACGAAGCGGCTCCCCGTGTACACAACAGCGGACACCATACGATTGAAGCAAATTATAGTAGTCAATACGATATGCTGTGGAGGATCTTACTTAACTACCCTTTAGGCAACCCAAATGAAATTCTCCCATCTGCCATTGTAAACATTATTGGTGCAGAAGGTTATACTGGGGATGTGTTTTATGAAGGATTAGAAGAAGTATTAAAAATGGATAATGTTTTTGTACACTTATACGGGAAATTGCAAACTAAGCCAGGAAGAAAAATGGGACATGTAACCATTATTAGTAGCGATTATCAGGATCTTACGCATAAAGCCAATAAAATAAAGCATACCCTTAAAGCAGTAAGTAAATAAGATTACTTATTGGAAGTAGCACCCGAACTGGATCCTGCCGCAGCAACCATCTTTGATTTAGAAATTGTCTTTTTAATAGTAAGGGGTTTAACATACCCTATACCAATAATACTTTTAACCTGTAATCCTGGGGAAGTTTTATTGGGGCCAAAAATTCTAATTTTATCATCATACATTAAATCTAAACTATAGGTTGCAGAGAAATTCTTACTCAGTTTAAAGGTTAAAAAATTGGTCATGTATAAATTAATATTTTCTGGCTTCTCATAATAGTTAGAGAAAAAATCAGCCCTCGCCCTGTATGCAATGGTTGGCGTTAAATTTTTATTATAGTTTACAGTAACAAACAAACCTGTTTCTCTTATAAAATACTTTCCAGAATCCACCCCGTATTTACCATTATTTGCCAATGCTCTATTTAATACCAAAGTGCTACGAGAAGTTAATGGCGAAAAGAATATCGACAAATTAGTATTGGGTTTATAATCTACCCCGGCTGATAAAATGATATAGGCAGGTGATAATAAACTTGAAGTAAAAGTAGACTTGGTACCACTGTAGGCATAGCCATCAAAAATTTGAGAACGAACGTTTAATAACCCAGAAATGAATATCTGTCCAACAGAATCAATCTTGTAACCGTACTTACTTAATAAATCAATTCGATCATCATTTTTTCTGCCCCCTAAATTACTGGACTGCATATAACCTATGTTCAGGTCAAAATTATTATCCCAATTATGTCTAGGTCTTTGGTAAAAAGCGAAATAGTTAAAGTAGCTAGTAAATGCCATGTTGAAATTATCACCCCCTCCGGCCCAATTGCTTAAGGAACTCTGTGATAAATTAAAATTATACACCCCCCCTCTTTTCCAATTCCAAGTACTTGTATCCACTTCCTTTTTAATATTCCTAGAGGTTTCGTTACGCAACTTTGCCACCGCCACATCCTGAGCAAAGGAAAAGTTTACCAAAAGGCTACATAAACCGAATACAAGCCATTTCTTCATCAAGGATTGATTTTATCAAATATACTAATTTATATAAACCATTGATTTTAAGTAAACTATAATAAATACATAAATAAATATGGTCTTTTTAAGCTGCTCATTCTCAAATAATTAGCTATCTAAGTATGACAAGATGGCACATACCAAGATTTTTAACTAAATTTGCAGACTCAATAAATAGCATCTAGTATTCATGGAATTATACGCGAACGATACCAAAACGCATGACGAAGCAAGACAAGGTGAGGCCTTTGCATCCAATGGCCCAAAAAAGCATTTTGACAAGTTCTTTTATGTAGAAAGCTATGGATGTGCCATGAATTTTGCAGACAGCGAAGTAGTGGCATCTATCCTTGAAACCAATGGATATGGAAGTACCCGTAATGCTGAAATTGCAGATCTGATTTTGGTAAATACTTGTTCCGTTCGAGAGAAAGCAGAACAAACTGTTCGTAAACGATTAACGGAGTTTAGAAAACTAAAAACGGCAAAGCCTGGTTTATTAGTGGGTATTTTAGGTTGTATGGCCGAGCGCTTAAAATCACAGTTATTAGAAGAAGAAAAATTAGTAGATATTGTAGTAGGCCCAGATGCTTATCGTACCCTACCCGATTTAATTGCAGAAGCTGGCACTGGTCAAAAAGCAGTGAACGTAATTTTAAGTAGAGACGAAACGTATGGCGATATTGCACCTGTTCGTTTAGACAGCAACGGTATAAGTGGTTTTGTTTCCATTATGCGTGGTTGTAATAATATGTGTAGCTTTTGTGTAGTTCCATTCACACGTGGTCGGGAGCGCAGCAGGGACGCATTTAGTATTGTAGCCGAGTGTAGAGATTTGTTTGAAAAAGGATATAAAGAAATTACTTTGTTGGGTCAAAATGTTGATAGTTATTATTGGAACAACCCAGAAACGAATACCTCCGTAACTTTTGCACAATTATTAGAAAGCGTTGCACAAATTGATATTAGCTTACGTGTACGTTTTAGCACTTCACATCCTAAGGATATTACAGACGAGGTTTTATTTACCATGGCTAAGTACTATAATATTTGCAAATACATTCATCTTCCGGTACAAAGTGGAAGCACAAGAATTTTGCAGTTAATGAATAGAACCTATACCCGTGAGTGGTATTTATCCAAAGTGGCGCGCATCAAGGAAATTATGCCGGAAGCAAGTGTTTCCGCTGATATCATTGCAGGATTCTGTACAGAAACCGAGGAGGATCACCAGGATACCATTCGCATTATGAAGGAAGCAAACTATGATTATAGTTATATGTATTTTTATTCGGAACGACCTGGTACCCTAGCTGCAAAAAGATATGAGGATGATATTCCAGAGGAAGTAAAGAAAAGAAGATTACAAGAAATTGTAGACGTTCAATGGGTGCTATCCAATGAAAGTAATAAAAAAGATGTTGGCAAAATTTTTGAAGTACTTATTGAAGGGAATAGCAAAAAAAGTACTGAAGACTGGATGGGTCGTAATAGTCAAAACAAAGTAATTGTATTCCCAAAAGGAATGCATGATTTTAAGAAAGGCGATTATGTAAATGTATTGGTAACTGATTTTACAAAAGGAACCTTATTGGGAACAGTAAGTAATAAATAGGAACTAATTATGGAATTACAATCTTTAAAAAACCGATTTAGCATTATAGGCAATACCCCTTCGCTAAACCATGCACTCAATACCGCCGAGCAGGTAGCTGCCACGGACTTAACGGTATTGATTGTTGGAGAATCGGGTGTTGGTAAGGAAGTATTTTCTCAAATCATTCATAGCTTATCGGCACGCAAACACAACCCTTTTATTGCGGTGAATTGTGGCGCTATTCCAGAGGGCACTATTGACTCCGAATTATTTGGTCACGAAAAAGGATCTTTCACGGGCGCAGTGGATAGTCGTAAAGGTTATTTTGAAACCGTAAATGGTGGTACTATCTTTTTAGATGAAATTGGAGAAATGCCATTGGGCACGCAAGCAAGATTACTACGTGTTTTAGAAACGGGAGAATTTATAAGAGTAGGTTCTTCTAAGGTACAGAAAACAGATGTTCGTGTAATTGCAGCCACCAATAGAGAATTAATGGAGTTTACCCAAAAAGGTAGATTTAGGGAGGACTTGTATTATCGTTTAAACACCGTACCTATCCGCGTTCCAAGTTTAAGAGACCGCAAAGAGGACATTTCATTATTATTTAGAAAATTTGTTGTGGACTTCGCAGAAAAATACAAGACCAAACCAATTTTCTTAGATGAGGAAGCACGAGCCTTACTTACAGCGTATAGCTGGCCAGGCAATGTGCGTGAATTAAAAAATATTGCAGAACAAATTTCAGTACTTAGCAAAACCGATCAAATTAACGCGCAAGTAATGACTGGTTTTTTACCAGTAGCCACAAAGCATAACATGCCCATGGTAACAGGTGGTACCCCAGTAGGTGAATTCGCAAATGAAAGAGAAATTTTATACAAGCTTTTCTTTGATATGAAAAAAGATGTAAATGAATTAAAGAAGATGTTCTTTGAGATTTTACAAAACCCATCTATTGCAGGGCAAACAGGCAATTTTACGAGAGAGACCATCATGAACGAATTAAAAGAAGACTTGGTACCTACTAATATTCAACATAATAATAATCCCGGACAAGGCAATCAGTCCAATCATATGCCTTCCGTTCAAATTGCCTCTCATCAGCCCTTAATTATTGACAATGATCTTCAGTCGCACTTTGAGGTAGACGAATCTTTGAATATTATGGATAAGGAAAAAGAGTTAATTTTAAAGGCCTTAAAAAAGCACCGTGGCAGAAGAAAAGACGCTTCCACCGATTTGGGTATTAGCGAAAGAACACTTTACAGAAAAATTAAAGAATACGACATTGAAGAATAATTATTTTATATCCTTTTTTACACGCAACCTATTACATGCCTTTGTATTCATTGGTATGCTAATAAGTTTGTCTGCTTGTGGTATTTATAGTTTTAGAGATGCTGTTATTCCAGATAATATTAAAACCGTTAAAATTGGTTTTATTGAAAATAAAGCAAGGTATGTGAATCCGCAATTAGCCCCCCTACTTACCGACAAATTGCTACAAAAAATTATCAGTCAAACTAAATTGACAAGAACCAATAGTGACGACGCGCATTATCAAATTTTTGCAACCATCACGAACTATGATCCAACGCAAACTGTAGGAGTAAGTGACCAACAAGCAACCACCAACAGACTAACGGTCACCGTGCATGTAGTATTAAAAAAGACATTAGATAATAAAGAACAAGAATTTGATGTGTCCCGTAATTTTGACTTCTCTGCTAATTTAACTTTAAATCAGGCCGAAGGACAATTAATGGAAGACATTGTTCGAAATATAACAGACGATATTTTTAACCAAATTTTTTCAAACTGGTAATATGTCTCAAAGCAATATTAATTCCATATTATTCCAGTGGTCAGGCCATTCCAATTTAGAAAGTATCACAACGGCCGAGCTAGAAACCTTGGTCAAAGCAAATGCATATAGTCCAAGTTTACAATTATTGCTTTCTAAAAAGTATGCATTAGATGCCTCTATGGGATATGGACCTCAAATTCAAAAAGCAGTAAACTATTTTCCTTCGGCTTTACATTTACATCAATGGCTAGG
>CAIOYQ010000186.1 GCA_903862505.1 uncultured Bacteroidota bacterium | reverse complement strand
GGCCATATTAAATAGCCCTCAACCTAGCGACACAAAGATTATTGCATCCAATCATTTCATTCCTTTGTTCGAAGCCATAAACGAGGTATTCGATCTAAGCCCATTGGATATTGATTTTCAGGATTTTGGGATCAATCAATCCTTATTAAATTTTTTCACTGACAAGCAGTTGTTTACATTTCAAACCATTCGACAAATAGTAAAAATAAAAAGATATTTAAAAAGTAATGCTGACAAAAAATATAGCGACTACTTAGAACAAGAAAAACGATTATCTGTTTTTAATTTTCTTGTTAATCATAAATTTAAGGGTATTGTAAAAAAAGAAAATATTTATAAGACTTATGAAACATTTTTTAATTCCATTCATCATGAATTAAAATTTGAAAAAATAAAAATAAAAAACGTATTAATTTTACCAGACGCAAGAACAAAAATCAAAACCGTACCAGATTTTCTTATAAAAGATATATCAGATCAATTTAAAGGAGCATCCATAAATGTAAATATTGCAAAGTTTGATAATAAGATAAGTAGTAGCCAATCTCTTTTGATATATAATAATTTTGAGCAATTAATTGAGTTAATAAATAAACATGATTTAGTGATAGGTGCAGATAGTTTGCCAATTCATTTGTGTAACTTATTTAACAAACCTCACTATATCCTCTATCCTCATAATCAACCCAACGCTTTTTGTACCTTATTTTCTTTACAAAACAATTTTTTTACTAATTTCAATAAGTATAGTCGAGAAAGTTTTGCAATACTAAATTAGAAAAGCGCTTTATTTTTATGAACCCTAATATTCCTGCATATATTTTATTTTCAAGTCATGAACCAGAAAGACAAATTCAGGTAAATGAAATCATAAAACATTTGCCTCAGGTAGAAATAATTGAACCGGTTTTTCCAAAATACCAAAGCGTACCTTTTCTTCAAAGACTAGTTCAGAAATCAAAAGAAAGGACTGGAACTAAATTATTGACTACAGAGATTGGGGTTTTAATGTCTCACCGAAAAATTTGGCAAAAGATAGTTGCATTATCCAGGTTGAACATAAATCCCGCAAACACCCATTATCTAATCTTTGAATCTGATAGTAAAATCATTGATCTTGAAACCTTATATGAGTATATAGGAATGGTACAAAACAAGTATGAATTATTTTTTTGGGGTGCTTGGCATAATAATGTAAGTATCAAAAAATCAAGTATTACAGCAACCTTCCAAAATTATATCATTGGAACGCCACTCATTAAATCCGTTTATTGTGCGTATGGTTATTCCATTAATGCAAAAGCAGCTCAAAAGATGCTAGATGCAACCAATAAAATTAATTATCCATTAGATTTGTTTAAACATTACTATAATATTAATAGCTTTAGTATTGGAGCCATAAAACCTGAAGTGATTTCAACTTGGCAAACCACTCAAAGTACTATTAGGGCGGTAAATACATGGTCAAGAATAAAACATTTCATAATTATAAACATCTTTTATTTTCGAAATCAAGTTAAAGCCTATTTTAGCTAAGTATGACTTATCAATCAAAATCAATTGTTGTAATTAGTTGGGACGGAGAAACCGAACCATTATCTCATATTTTATTAGATACCGTATCCAGTTTTGATATTTTCTTGATCGATTATAGTGGGAAAGATAATTTGAGTAAAGTTATCAATTTCAAACCCACCTATTATCTTTCTAAAAAATCGGAATGTAAGGGGGATTTAATTAACAATGTGTCCCAATATTTAATTCAACATTCAATTATTGATTTTAAATATATAGGTTTTTTAGATGATGATATTTTTATTTCTATAAGTGATTTAAATAAATTACTTTTTATTGCAACATTAGAAAACTTAGATGCATTTCAATCAAGTTTAACACATGATAGTTATTTCCATCATAGGCAATTTATTCATAAACCTGGTTGTATTGTACAAGAAACTCCATGGGTTGAAATAATGGCTCCCTTTTATTCAAATGAGATTTTTACATCTGCGGCTCCCTATTTAAATAAAAGCATTTCTGGCACGGGCACCGATGTATATTTAATTCCTACTATACAGCAAATATTAGGTAAAACTAAAACAGCGGTAATACATGCAGTGCAAATGAAACATTGCAGACCAATAAGAACTGGCAATAGAATTTTTAGTAACCAAAAATCTTGTTTACAAGAAATTCATGAAATGCAAGGTTTTTGCAAAACCTTATTCTTTGAATTTTACGCAACACATAAAAGTCAAACTAATCGTTTATTTATAAAAAAGGTGCTAAATCGTAATTATTCAAATGGCATTCCTTTACGTTATAAGCTTGCCAGGGTCATACCTATGATTAAAAACCTATACAAATTAGTGGTGGACGCTAGTTATAGATAAGAAAGTATGGAAACGCAAAAAAACGTCTTTTACAATGTATTATTAGCCATTTCACAGGTTTTATTTCCTATGTTAACTTTTCCTTATTTAGCTAGAGTGCTTGGACCTGAGCATGTTGGCGTTTTAAACTTTGCCGAAAGTTATGCCAGGTACTTTGTATTAGTTGCTGCTTTTGGAATTCCAATTTACGGAGTACGTGAAATTGCAAAGATTTATAATGACAAAGAAAAGCTTTCAAAATTATTTGTAGAAATATTTACAATCAATTTTATTACCACTATTATTTTATCTATAGTTTTTTTGATTACAATAATTTATGTTGATCGGTTAAATAGCGCTGGAATTTTATTTTATTGGGCTTTATTATTTTTCTTTTTACAGGTTTTTGTACTTGAGTGGTTTTTTATTGGAATAAAGCAATTTAAATTTATAGCAGTTCGGTTCTTTTTTATAAGATTAATATTTATTGCCTGTGTTTTCATATTTATTAAAACTAGTAATGACTATTTAATTTATATGAGAATGCAAGTCTTACTAAACTTGTTATTAGCCATTGTAAATATTTATTATATTACTAAGTTCATTAATTTTAAAAATTTAAGTTTACAATCACTCAATTTAAAACAACATCTAAAGCCTTTGATGGTTTTGTTTTTAACTATATTTTTTATAAGTATTTACTTACAATTAGATACAGTAATTTTAGGTTTTTTAACGGATAGTGAAAGTGTAGGGTATTATTCATCTGCCTTAAAACTAAATAAATTATTAATAGCTGTCTTTGCTGCTATTTCTGCAGCCATGTTTCCTAGAATGATGAATTTATTACAGGAAGGGAAAGTTGTGCAATTCAATAATATGATTCAGGATTGCTTCTACATTATTATAAGCCTAAGTTTACCAACAGCGCTATTGGTTTATTTATGTGCTCCAGAAATTGTACAAATTTTATTTGGATCTAATTTTGAGAGAGCCATTTTGCCCTTGCAAATTACAGCCCCTATCATTGTGGTTGTGAGTTTATCAACTATTTTTGGATTCCAAATATTAAGTGCTCTTTCAAAAGATAAAAATATTTTAATATCTGCTATGTTAGGAACACTAGTAAGTATTTTATTTTCAATATTACTTATTAAGCAATACAAGGAAAATGGGGAAGCCTTTACTATTTTCTTAACAGAAATTACGGTATGTGCGAGCTTTATCTATTTTTCAAGGAAACATTTTAATATTAGTAAGTTCACCGTGATTTTAATTCACCAATTGGTAGCAATCCTGCCCTTAATATTATTTGTATTTACCATCAAATATTTCGTAATTAATATATACATAAGAATAATTTATATAAGTTTAATTACTTTGCTTTGGTATTTCGTATTACACTATTTTATTCTGCCAAATAGCGTTTTAAAAACACAGTTTTTAAAATTAACTTGCAAGCAGTTAAATTCTTGATAAATTATTATCTATATTTGTAATATGAATAATAGTATTATTAAACATACTTCCATATCCATTATTATTAGAAAAGCAGTTATTGTAATTATTACGTGCTTTTTATTTCAAATAAATGCTTCTTCGCAAATTGTGAATACAAATAGTGATATTAAAAAAATTGGTACATTTTTTAAAAAGGTAGGCTCATCGATAAAAATTCCTACACTTCCATCCATAAAGTTTCCAAAAAAAGAAAAAAAAATAGTTGATACAGTAATTAAGGTTAAGCCAGTGAAAGTTGAAAAAATTAGACCCTCACAAACCTCGAAAATCAAAGTGGTTTTACCTACACTTGATTTCAGCAAAATAAAGCTTTGGAATAAAAAACCAAATTTACTTGCTATTTCAAAACACAAATTAAATGCCTTAAAGAAGAATAAGGAAACACAATTAATGGATGAGATTGAGACATTGGATTTAAGCTTACAAAAACTAGAAGAAAAGAAAATAGATATTCTTGAAACAAAAAATGAGTTATTACTAGATCTAGCTGCATTAAAAGTACAGGACTCATTAAAGAGTATTTTAAAATTTGATATCATAGATGCCAATACCAAAGAGGAGCCATTATTTACCATACCTGTTGGATTTACCGATATGGATGAACAAATAAGAAACTTAATTTTATTAGGCAAACTTCCAGTAGACAATGCTTTAACTACTAGACCTTATTTTACCACGAATAAGCAATCACTGAATAAAATAGTTTCCTTAATTGATAGTAATATGAATTATGAGGGTGAATTGTATTCAAAACACAAAATAAATATAAGTTTACTGCCCTTTAGCTTCACTCAAAAAATAAATACCGATCATCCCTATGGAGGCAATGATGGATCAATGACTATGTCCAAGGGTTATCAATTCCAGGCGAGTACAGGCGTTTTTGTTAAGCTAGGACATTTGAAAATACAATTTAGACCTGAATATATTAGTACTGCAAGTGGTGCATATAAAACGGATCCTGCTTGGGGCGCCATAACACCTGCCACTAAAAAATTCACATTAGGGCAGTCTAGTATTAGATATGATATTGGAAAATTAACGGTGAGTGCAGGAACTGAGAATTTATGGTGGGGGCCTGGTATTCAAAACTCATTGTTAATGAGTAATAATGCGCCTGGTTTTTTTCATTATAGTTTTCAAACCAATCGCCCTATTAAAAATTTCTTAGGGACTTTTCAATTTCATATAATAGGTGCTACTTTAGATATGGATTCTGCGCAAGGATTTGAAAACAAAGGCCTAAGGGCCATCAATTATAAACGAGGAGATCGTTATTTGAATTCACTTGCCATTGATTATACCCCTTCATTTTTAAAGAATGTATCATTTGGGGTGAATAGATCCATTCAAACCTACGCTGCCTCCAATGTAAATGGTTTGATATTAAGTAAGCTTCCAGCCTTAGGGGCATTCTTTGGTGCAACGGCTGCTAAAAGTGATACTTTTCCAAGAGACCAGTTGGTATCTATTTATACAAGATGGTTTTTTCCAAAGGATCATGCCGAGTTATATTACCAATTTGCATATAATGATGCGAAAGAAAATTTCAGAGACCTAGCTTTGGATATGTCACACTCTACTGCTTATATCCTCGGGTTTAAAAAATTATTCACCTTGCCCAAGCAATCCTATTTAGATTTAAATATAGAAGCTTTAAAAGTCTCCCAAACACCTAGTTATTTACACCGTAATGCAGGAAACTTTTATGAGCATAGCCAAATTTATGAAGGCTATACCCATCAAAATCAAATCATTGGTAGTGGTGTAGGCTTTGGAAATAATACACAATCCATTGCATTAAGTTATAATAAGGGCTGGGCTAAATATGGATTTATGTTTAAACATATTGCCAATAACCCCATGGCATTGGTTAGTGGAGTAAATGACTTAGGGTTAAGAGCTATTAAGTGGGACGATTATGCCTATGGGCTACAAAGCAGGTACAGGTATAAGAATATTCTTTTTAGTGCTAATATGGAGTGGGTAAATTCAAGAAACTATTTATGGAAGGATGGCAATATGGCCGGGAATTTTTATGCTTATATAAACACTGTCTTTTTATGGTAAAAAAAATACTAACTTTTTTTATACTCTTAATGACTATAGAGGGAAGTGCTCAAAATGCTTTGTTAGATGATATTAAGCTAACGGACTATTATAGAAATAAACAATTAATTGGGAAAGTACAGGATACCGAATTGGTTAAAAATTATTCTTTTTTAGTAAAAAGTACAAGTTATTATCAGTACCTGGCCTACCCTAATGCAGAAAAGAAAAAAGGTTTATACATTAGTAATTTTCAGTTTAGCAATAACTTTCAAAATAATTCGGATTTGCCTGTAAGTTATAATGATGGAAATATCATCCCTGCAAAAGGCTTTCAAGAAAGATATAGTGTGGGTGCAAATATTAAGTGGAAAATATTTGAATTAAATATTCAACCTGAATTTATAAGAGCCGAAAATTTAAGGCAGGAAGTATTTGCAGGCAATCAATTAGATGGCAACTGGTGGACGCGCTATTTTTTTATGGTTCAAAACAATGTAGACGATTATAGACGCTTTGGTAATGAACCTATTAATAAATTTTATTTAGGTCAATCTAAATTTGCAATTAATATTGATAAGTTTGCATTGGGTGTATCAAATGAAAATATTTGGTGGGGACCTGGCAAAAGGAATGCTTTATTATTTACCAATAATGCACCTGGGTTTTTACATGCTTTTGTACAAACAAAAAAACCCATTAAAACCAAAATTGGAAATTTTGAATTTAATGCGATTTATGGTGAATTGGGTAATGTAGATTATACCCATCCAGATGATAGTATTATGCGTACGATATGGTCAGGTGCGATACAGGAGAAATTTATGAATACTAGAAATATACAAGCTTTTACCATTAACTGGAATCCAAAATGGATGAGTAATTTCTATCTTGGTTATTCATTTTCTAAACAAAGCTATAAAGAGGACAGTTTATTTTTCACTAAAAAAATTCCTTCGGAGAAAAATAAGATGACATTAGGTGCTGTGATGTTTAGATACGTGATGCCTAGAGACCATGCAGAATTTTACGCGGAAATTGGACAGCCTGATAGGGCAGCAACACCAGGAAGCTTTTTTAATGACACCGTTAAAACTGGATTTGTATTTGGTGCTTC
>CAIOYQ010000185.1 GCA_903862505.1 uncultured Bacteroidota bacterium | reverse complement strand
TTGCCATTTTCAGAAAGAATATGATTAATATTATTTCTCACAATACTGATGCTAATCAAAATTTCACTATGGGCGTAAATCAGTTTACTGACTTAACTCCTGAAGAATTTAAGATGCAGTATGTTGGCGGTTTAAAGGCAGAAGTTGGTTCTTATGGGTGCAAGACTTTTACTTCCGGTGCCTCGGGCGCCCCTTCGACTATGGATTGGCGTACAAAGGGTGCAGTTACATCTGTAAAAGATCAGGGTCAATGTGGTAGTTGTTGGTCGTTTTCTTCTACTGGTGCTGTAGAAGGTGCTTGGGCAATTTCTAAAGGCCAATTAACGGATTTTTCTGAGCAAGAATTGGTTGATTGTGCTACTGGAGTTTCATATGGTTCTCATGGTTGCAATGGAGGACAAATGGAGGGGGCATTTAAATTTGTCATCGAGAACGGCCAATGCACTTTGTCTTCATATCCTTATACTGCTAAGGATGGTACTTGTCAAAAGTGCACTGCTGTAGCACATATCTCTAGTTGTTCTGATGTTAAACCAAATGATCAATTATCTTTAAAGGCTGCTGTAGCACAACAACCCGTTGCTGTTGCTATTGAGGCAGATACTCGTTACTTCCAGTCCTACTCTGGTGGAATTTTAGATTCGTCATCATGTGGTACTACTTTAGACCATGGAGTTTTAACTGTTGGTTATGGTGAAGAAAACGGACAAAAGTATTGGTTGGTAAAGAATAGTTGGGGAACAACATGGGGTGATAAGGGTTATGTAAAAATTGCTCGTTCTGATAGCACAAATGATAAGGGTATTTGCGGCATTGCTATGGATCCTTCTTTTCCATCTGTTTAGATTGATATAAAAAATTGAATTAAATGTTTAACATAAAATAACGTTAAACATCTAATAAATAAAATAAAATGACAATTGACAGACACTATTTACATCAGCAAATTAGTAATGGACAAATACATAATCCAGTTCGTTTGCATTTAAAAAAGATATTTACTACAAATACTAAAATATATCTTGTTAATCCTGATTGGACTATGAAGCAACTGACAGATTTCATTGCTCCATATATTATTCCCGATTTTGGATTAGAAGAGTTTGAATTAGTAAACATAGGTCAAGATGAGGCAGAATATGCTCAACATATTTATAGGTCAACTACTAATAAAATAAGCGATTTATATCCTGGTGAAAATGATATTTATTGTTACGTTCGTTAAATGATTCGTCCCGTTAAATGAGTCGTCCCGTTAAAAAATACTGTTTTGGGTCCCTTTTTTTATAATCGACGACGACGTGCTAAATAGGATGATGCTGTTGTTCCAACCATCCCATAAGCTGTATGTGGCTTATAAATAAATGTTCCTTTGCTCTGTGTGTAACATAATGTATTTTTACAGTTGTTATATTGTTTATTATATGGTAAAAAAGTGGTATCAAATAGAGTTATATAATTACCAGAACGGTGTAGACTATTTTGTGGATAGGCGGTAACATTACTAATTGTATTCGACATTATAATATTAGTCTATATAATATTATAAAGTTTATGCGACTTTTTTTCCACATGCACTGCAACCAGGTTTTGCCTTGTAAATACGATCGACCATAGGAGTG
>CAIOYQ010000184.1 GCA_903862505.1 uncultured Bacteroidota bacterium | reverse complement strand
TTTTTGATAAGCTTGAAAAAGACTAATACCATGAACTTTTTGTTCATTATAGTCCTTCCAATGCCAGTTTTGACTTGGGCTTATTACTTGTCCAAAACTTATTAATTGATTGCAGATAATTACAAGTACTAATAAAATTTTTTTCATAAATCTATAAATCAAATTGAATACCTTGGGCTAATGGCAATGTTGTACTCCAATTGATGGTATTGGTTTGTCGGCGCATATATGCTTTCCATGCGTCACTTCCGCTTTCTCTACCACCACCGGTTTCTTTTTCACCTCCAAAAGCACCTCCAATTTCAGCGCCACTGGTTCCAATATTCACATTTGCAATACCACAATCACTTCCTTGTGTAGATAAGAATAATTCAGATTCTCTCATATTTAGAGTCATGATGGCAGATGACAAGCCTTGTGGTACATTATTTTGAATCGCAATTGCTTCCTCAATAGTTTTATATTTCATTACATATAAGATAGGAGCAAAGGTTTCATGTTGTACAATAGCATACCCTGGTTGTGCAGCAGCAATACATGGCTTTACATAACATCCACTTTCAAAACCAGCACCTTCTAAAACACCACCAGCTACTAAAAATTGGCCGCCTTCTTTTTTACAAGCCTCAATACTATTTAAATATAGTTGAACTGCATCCTTGTCAATTAATGGACCCATATGATTTTTTGAATTTAAAGGATCGCCAATGATAATTTGCTGGTATGCTTTGGTTAATTTGGCAACAAAACTATCGTATACTTTTTCATGTATAATTAATCTTCTAGTACTCGTGCATCTCTGCCCCGCTGTACCTACTGCTCCAAATACGGCACCAATTAAAGACATATCTAAGTCGGCATTTTCTGTAATTATAATGGCGTTATTGCCTCCTAATTCTAAAATAGTTTTACCTAATCTGCCCGCAACCGCTTTATTTAATTCCTTACCCATTCTTGTAGATCCCGTTGCAGAAACCAATGGAATGCGCTCATCATGACTCATCCATTCTCCTACATTTCTTCCACCTTGAATTAAATTATTAACGCCTTCTGGGACATGGTTGTCAGCAAATACTTTAGCTACAATATTTTGAACAGCATTGCCACATAAAGGTGTTTTTTCACTAGGCTTCCATACCGTCACGTTACCACAAACCCATGCTAAAGCTGCATTCCAACTCCACACGGCTACTGGAAAATTGAAAGCAGAAATAATGCCTACAATACCCATAGGGTGCCATTGCTCATACATTCTATGTAATGGTCTTTCGCTATGCATGGTTAGGCCATATAATTGTCTAGATAATCCCACTGCAAAATCACAGATATCAATCATCTCTTGTACTTCTCCCAACCCTTCTTGTAAACTCTTTCCCATTTCATAACTTACCAATTGTCCAAGCGCTTGTTTTTCGGCACGAAGTGCTTCGCCCAATTGTCTTACCACTTCACCACGTTTTGGTGCTGGCCAGTTTCGCCAAACTAAAAATGCAGATTGGGCAGTGGTAATAACTTTTTCATAGGCGTCTTTATCTGTAGTGCTAACGCCTCCAATCATATTTCCATCTACTGGGGAAAAACTTAAAATCAAATCACCTTTACTTTTAACAAATGCAGTACCCGTTGAAGTTCCTTCGTTTTCCTTTTGCAACTTCAATGTTTGTAAGAATTCCATATTTATTTTTTAATTTTTTCTATAATATTCGTCGTGGAGAATCCTTCAATTATCGGATTGATAATTACTTTTCCTCCATGCGCAATTACTTCTTTAGCCCCAACAATAGTTTCCATCGTATAATCACCACCCTTTACCAATACATCTGGTAAAATTTGTGATATTAATTCATGAGGGGTGTCTTCTTCAAAAATAATCACCGCATCGACCATCGCAAGGTTTGCAATAATAATAGCGCGACTTGCTGTATTGTTAATAGGCCTGTCCGGACCTTTTAATTTTTTGATACTTGCATCACTATTTAATCCAACAACTAGATAGTCTGCTTCTTTAGCTGCTTGTGCAATGGAAAATAAATGCCCTGGGTGAAGTATATCAAAACATCCATTGGTAAATGACACTGTTTTTCCTGTAATTTTCCAAGCATGCATGATTGCTTTGGCTTGATCAATTGTCATTATTTTCTTTTCAAATCCGTCCACAAATCGCATACTAAATAGCTTTTTTATTAATGATGGGAAGCAATATTAAACTGGTGCCTCCTAAAATTAATAATATGATAAATTGTGCAAACCATTGAACCGTTCCATTGGCTAGTCCTAAAGTGTAGCTTACACCATTCAATTTTAAAACCATTGCCATTAAAAGTGCGTAGGCACCAATACCGCCAGGTGTGATAATCATTCCAATGCTTGCAAAAGCCAAACAACTAATGGCAGTAGCAAATGAACTTCCCGTTCCTTCTGTTCCAAATAAACCAATGTAGGTGGCCAATAAATACATGAACCATATACCAAAACTATATAGGAAGAATAAGTTGTGTTTTTTTAACTTGGTGGCACTTATTACACCCTCCCAAATACCAGCCATTATATGTCTTAAGCCTTGAATCGTCTTTTGTAATTTACCTTTAAAAACAAACATTAATATGAAAGCGATGACTAGGAGGCCAATGAAAGCATAAAGTATGTAATGATTATTGGGACTATTTGCCTGTGTTGCAGTTTGCGCGTTAAGTTCATTCCATCCTGTTTGAATGACATTAAACTGCAAAGAAAGCGCCAATATAAAAACAATGCCTAAACTAAGCACATCGAAAGCTCTTTCCGCTACAATGGTACCCACAATTTTTTCGGCAGGTACTTTTTCATATTTTGAAAGTAGGGTACATTTTAATACCTCGCCTAAACGGGGAACGGCCAAATTGGCCAGGTAGCCGATAAGAACGGCTAAAAAGGTATTGGCAATGGTAGGCTTGTATCCCAATGGCTCCATAATTAATCTCCATCTTAGGGCCCTTAAAAAGTGTGAGAAAGTAAGTATTAAAAAAACTGGAACTAAAACCCAGTATTTAGTCGTTTTTAAAGCGTTGGTAAACTTATCCCATTCTTGGGGGGGAATTTGATGCAAACTCCACCAAATCAGCAAGATGCCAATAAGGAAAAAGAAAGCTATTTTAAGAAATTTTCCCATGATTGTTCAATTTTCGAATGTATTGCAATTTACAATCAATTGTGCTATAAAACTTGGTTTTAGGGGGCTATTTATAAGCCTTTTTTAGGGTTTCTTAAAGTGCGTACTATTTCGTACCTTCGCAAACTCATAGATGGTTCTGAGTTAAACCCAAAAGGAATGTCTGAAAAAAAACGAATATTATATATCGCGACCGAAATGTCACCTTATTTAGAGTTGACAGAGTTTGCCGAGATTATTAATAAACTGGCAATTAAGAGTAACGATAGTGGCCTAGAAGTTCGTTGTATTATGCCAAGATTTGGCGTGATTAACGAAAGAAGACACCGCTTACATGAAGTAGTAAGACTTTCAGGAATCAATGTTCAAGTGGACAGTGATGATTATCCACTACAAATTAAAGTAGCCTCCTTACCTAATGCACGTTTACAAGTTTATTTTTTAGAAAATGAGGACTTCTTCAAACGCAAACAAATTTTTCATGACGAAAGTGAAACTTGGTTTGATGATAACGCCCTAAGAACTGTTTTCTTTTGTAGAGGTGCCTTAGAAACCGTAAAGAAATTTGGATGGCCTCCAGATATTATTCATTGTAGTGGATGGATGACAGGACTGATCCCAACGTATATCAAAACTGCGTTTAAAAAAGAACCTGTTTTCTCCAATTCAAAAGTGATTTTTACCATTGGGGCAAATACATTTGAAGAAAAATTTAATAAAGACTTTTTATCTAAGTCATTGATTAATGCAAATATTAAGGACAAGGATTTGGAGCCTTTTAAAGATTTGAATAACGCAGCCATGTTCAGAGGTGGGGCCACTTATGCGGATGCCATCACTTTTGGTGCTGATGTGATTGACAAAAAACTGGTATCAGAATTTTCGTCTGTAAAAGGGAAAAAAGTGGTGCCATTTAATGGATGGGATTCCGATTTAACAGAGTATTTAGATTTATACAACGAACTTGCAGGCAAGTAAAGACAAATTAATACATGGCATCAAATATTTTAGTGAAAAGAATATCGACAATTTTATTTATAGGCTTCCTTTTTTCAGCTTGTACGCGCATTGGCACTACCGAAATGGGACTTGGTTTGCTTCCTTCGATGGATGCTTTTAATACTAAGGATACCCTATTAGATGTAGAGACGGAGACCATTGACCGACCAGATTCTGCAAGAATTTATGGACAGGACGACCAAGTGGTGGGCATTATTAATAATGATCCTCTCTTTGGATCTACTACGGCAAGTATGTACTTTCAATTAAAACCCGGTTATTTTCCTTTTTATTTAAGAGGATCCAAGGATAGTATTGCAATTGATTCGGCTGTATTAATACTTTCATATAAAGGGTTTTACGGTGATTCAACAAAGCCAGTGGTTTTAAATTTAAAGAGAATCAGTACTACATCTCCGCTGAATTTAGACACTTTAGTGGCTAGTAATTACCCAGAAGTTTACAATATTCAAACCGATGCCACGATGGCAAATCCATTTACGTTGGATTTTGACCGTGTTCGGGATTCTGTAAATAATAGATTTGAACAAGCGAAGGATCAAATACGCATTCCTTTAAATCAGACTTTTACGGATCTTTTCATGAAAATTTATGATTCAACTACAGTTTATAAAACGGATACAAGTCTTCGTCAATATTTTCCAGGGTTTGCATTAAGTGCGAGTACTGCTGGGAACCCCAACGCATTAATAAGAATTAATTTACTGGATACCAATACAAAACTAGGACTGTATTATAGGACTAATTCCACATCGGTGGTAGGTACAAGAGATACGATGGTAGATTATTTTAAATTTTCTCTCTACGGAAATGGGTATGCAAATTTTATAAAACGCAATAGAGCAGGTTCGGAAATTGCAAAGCATATTGGTGTTCCAAAGGATTCTTTAGTGTATGTTCAAACTAGCCCGGGGACCGCTGTTAAAATTAAAGTACCTGGTTTAAAAACTTTTGCTAATAAAATTATTCATAGAGCTGAATTGGTTGCGGAGCAAGTCCCCGCTGAAACACCAAGCTTTTTGGAGTCTCAATTTACACCGCCTAGATATTTATTTCTTGCGGCCTATGACAGTGCTGCGAATACCATAAGGAATGTTCCAAATGATTACCAAGGAACAGTCAATTCTGCCCAGTTTATTCAATTTGGCGGAAGAAGAATTTATAAATCTATACAAGGTTTTGATAATGTAGCCAGCTACAATTTTGATTTGAGTCGATACGTACAAGGTGTTATTTCTAGAAAGGATACCATTTTTGAATTAAGGTTATTCGCTCCTGTAAATGATTCGATTAAATATGTACCGCCTTATCCAAATAATTTACAATCTGGAATCGATTATCTAAATTCTTCACTGGGTAATCAACCTGCCATTGGCCGTGTAAGATTAGGGGGTGGTAAGCATTCAAGGTTTAGAATGCGTTTACGCGTTTATTATTCCGATTTATAATCATTAGAATTATTAATATATTTGCATCTTAAAATAAACATCTAAATAAAAAAATATGCCTTATTTATTTACATCTGAGAGTGTTTCTGAAGGACATCCAGACAAAATAGCAGATCAGATTTCTGACGCATTAATCGACAACTTTTTAGCATTTGATCCACAATCCAAAGTGGCATGTGAAACTTTAGTAACTACAGGTCAAGTGATCTTGGCAGGTGAGGTAAAATCTAAAGCGTATTTAGACGTACAAACCATTGCACGTGATGTGATCAAGAAAATTGGTTACACAAAGAGTGAATATATGTTTGAAGCGGATAGCTGTGGTGTGTTAAGTGCAATACATGAGCAATCTGCCGACATCAATCAAGGGGTGGACAGAAAAAAGAAAGAAGAACAAGGTGCGGGTGACCAAGGGATGATGTTTGGTTATGCAACCAATGAGACCGATGATTATATGCCATTGGCTTTGGACTTAGCGCACAAAATTTTAATTGAATTGGCTGCTTTAAGAAGAGAAAATAAAGCCATTAAATATTTGCGTCCTGATGCAAAATCTCAGGTAACCTTAGAATATAACGACAAAAACCAACCCGTAAGAATTGACGCGATTGTGGTTTCTACACAACACGATGATTTTGATAAGGAAGGAAAGATGTTAGCTAAAATTAACAAGGATATTGTTGAAATTTTAATTCCAAGAGTAAAGGCTAAATACAAGAAATACGCGAAATTATTTAACAAGGATATTAAGTATCATATTAACCCAACAGGTAAGTTTGTAATTGGTGGACCGCACGGTGACACAGGTTTAACTGGCCGTAAAATTATCGTAGATACTTACGGTGGTAAAGGCGCACACGGTGGTGGTGCCTTCTCTGGTAAGGATCCAAGTAAGGTAGACCGTTCAGCTGCGTATGCAACACGTCATATTGCGAAGAACTTAGTAGCTGCAGGTGTGGCTTCTGAAGTATTGGTTCAAGTTTCATACGCGATTGGTGTTGCAAAGCCAACCTCTATTAACGTAAACACTTACGGTACGGCTAAAGTAAAAATGACGGATGGTCAAATAGGTAAATTGGTTGAATCTATATTTGATTTACGCCCTTACTTTATTGAACAAAGATTAAAATTGAGAACACCGATGTATAGTGAAACTGCTGCTTACGGACATATGGGTCGTAAGAACGAAACAGTGACTAAAACATTTACCACTCCAGACGGTAAATCTAAAACCATGAAAGTGGAATTGTTTACTTGGGAGAAATTAGATTATGTAGCGAAAGTGAAAAAAGCTTTCGGTTTAAAATAGTTCATTGAATTTTACAAAAGCCCGTTCCGAAATTTTCAGGACGGGCTTTTTGTTTTAAAGTGCAATTTTTATAATAATGCGAAAAATATATTGAATATGAATGATCAAGAAAATCCCTGGAAGACATTAAGTGGTGAAGTAAAATACGACAACCCTTGGATTAATTTAATTGAATACAAGGTAATCACGCCAGCGGGTTCCGAAGGCATTTATGGCAAAGTACATTTTAAAAATGTTGCGATAGGAGTTATTGCATTAGATGCAGAAGACCATACTTATTTAGTGGGTCAATATCGTTTTCCATTGGATTTGTATAGTTGGGAAATTCCAGAAGGAGGTTGCCCCGAGGGAACCGATTGGCTCACCGCAGCCAAGAGAGAATTAAAAGAAGAGACAGGCTTTGAAGCAGGAAAGTGGACAGAGATTTTACAAATGCATGTGTCTAATTCGGTTTCGGACGAATATAGCGTTGTATATGTTGCACAGGATTTAAAAGCAGGAAAAGCAGCCCCTGAAGACACAGAAGATTTAAAAATCATGAAAATGCCATTTGCTCAAGCTGTGGATTGGGTAATGCAAGGAAAAATTACCGATTCCATATCGGTAGCAGCTATTTTGAAATGGGAGTTACTTAAAGCGCTGTAAAAACTTTAACTTTGACCTATGCAGGAGAGAAATAATAGACCAGAAAGAAATTATTCAGGCCCAAGAAGATTTAGTCCGCGTCCTAGTTTCACAACGGAGCGAAAATTTATCATTGGACGCCAACCCTTAATTGAATCTTTGGAGTCAGGTGCAAATATTGAAAAAATATTGATTCAAAAAAATGCACAAGGAGAGGGATTAATGGAAATAAAACAATTTGCCAGAGAACATACCATCCCCGTTCAATTGGTTCCCATTGAAAAACTAAATGGAATGACCAAGGCCAATCATCAAGGGGTGTTGGCATTTATTTCCAATGTAAAATATTTGGACTTACAACAAGTAATTGATTTTGTAGTAGCTAAAGGGGAGACCCCTTTATTTGTAATGTTAGACGGAGTGACGGATGTAAGAAATATTGGTGCCATCAGTAGAAGTATTCATTGTTGTGGGGCACAAGCATTAATCATTCCAGACAAAGGGGTGGGTGCTTTAAACGAAGAAGCATTTAAAAGCAGCGCGGGTGCATTAGAGCATATTCATGTAGTGCGGGTGAGTAGTTTATTAAAAGCAGTAGATGATTTGCATTTGAATGGGATACAAGTTTTCACCAGTGAAATGCGTGCTGATAAAAATGTACATGAACTAGATTTTAAAGTACCGAGTTGCATTATAATGGGTGATGAGGGAAGGGGGGTACAGCCGTATCTGGCAAAAGCGGCTGACTATTTCTTTAAAATTCCGATGGCCACCAATTTTGATTCATTTAATGTGTCGGTAGCAGCAGGTATTGTTTTATACGAAGCCATGAAGCAAAGATTATTTCCTGCATCAAAATAAACTTACATGAGTGCATTAAAACTAAAATTAACCCTGGATGCAAAACCTGCTAGCTATAAAATTAATTATGGGGAAAGACTCCTATTAATGGGCTCTTGTTTTACAGAGAATATAGGGTTAAAATTACAAGCTCATTTATTTGAAACCCTTGAGAACTCACATGGTATTTTGTTTAATCCAGTAAGTGTTCAAAACGCTTTAATGGATATTATTGCAAATAAGAAGTATACCGAATTGGATTTATTTTTATTGAATGATGTTTGGAACAGCTGGCATCATCATAGTCGTTTTTCAGGGGTTACTCAAACTGAGGCATTGGATAAAATGAATGGAGCCATTCAAGAAGCACATAGTTATCTAAAATCAGCACATCATTTAGTAATCACTTTAGGATCTGCATGGCTATATACTTTAAATGAAAATGTGCCTAATCATATGGGCATGGTAGTTGCAAATAATCACAAAGCACCTGCGAATTGGTTTGCCAAAAAATTATTGCAGCCGCAGGAATTGCTATCGAATTTGCAATCGCTTGTTGCTGCCTTACAATCATTCAATCCAAATTTACATATTGTATTTACCATTAGTCCTGTTCGTCACTTAAGGGAAGGATTGGTGGAAAATAATAGAAGTAAAGCGGTGCTCATTCAAGCGGTGCATGATTTAGTTTCAATGGAGAAGAATATTGAGTATTTCCCAGCGTATGAATATGTGATAGACGACTTAAGGGATTATCGATTTTATTCGGAGGACCTAGTGCATCCCAACTATGCAGCGACGCAGTATGTTTGGGAAAAATTGGTAGACACCTATATGAGTGCAGAAACGCAGTCTATAATGAAACAGGTAGCTGAGTTGCAATTGGCATTCAACCATAAACCTTTTTTTAGCGGCTCTACGGAGCATCAAAAATTTCTACTTTCGTATATAGAAAAAACCATGCATTTGATGGCGCAATGTCCTCAGTTGCCATTGGAAAAACACCTGTATTTTTTTAAAGGTGCAATTGGCAAATAATTACTTAATTTAGGACTCTAAAATTAATGTATGCGCATATTGCCATTTATAGCCACATCCATTGTAACGGTTGGGCTTGTTTCTGTATTAAACATTCAATTAACCATTGGCAAAACTCAAACACCTAAACTGGGTTATTTTTTATCTCCACAACATGGCTTTTGGAAAAATGCCGAGAAATTAGGAGCAGGATTTGATGCCTCCATTGTTGCAAAAGACTTAAAAGGCAATGTGGATGTATATATGGACGACCGGTTGGTTCCACATATTTATGCAGACAATGACGAGGATGCTTATTTTGTTCAAGGCTACTTGCATGCAAAATTTAGATTGTGGCAGATGGATTTTCAAACACGTGTAGCGTCCGGAAGGCTAAGTGAAATTGCAGGTGCAGATAAATTAACGATAGATCGCTTTTTTAGAAGATTGGGTATGGTATATGGTGCTGAGCAAACCGAAAAGTATATTAATGAAAACAATCCGGTAATGAAGGCTACCGTAGAGGCGTATACGGCGGGGGTGAATGCGTATGTAAAACAATTATCTCCTGAAAATATCCCTTTCGAATATAAATTAATGAATTATCAACCTGAAGAATGGTCCCCTAAAAAAACTTATTTGTTTTTAATGTTCATGTCCTATGATTTAACAGGTCGTGCCGCTGCTGCGGATTTGCAATTAACAAATACTAGAGATTTTTTAGGCTACGATTTATTTGATAAATTATTTACCAATCAACAGGATTCATTAGATCCCATTATTCCTAAAGGAACTGCTTTTGCAGAAGCAACTTTACATCCCATGAAACCAGCGGGTTCGGATTCGGCATATCTTAAAAAGAAGACCTTCACTACAGAAGCGCAAAATACATCTCCTAGTCCAGAAGCCCCTGATAAAAACAACGGGAGTAATAACTGGGCGGTGAGTGGTAGCAAAACAAAATCGGGACGTCCTATATTATGTAGTGACCCACATTTAGGATTAAACCTGCCTTCCTTATGGTATGAGGTACAAATTACTACTCCAACACATAGCACTTATGGAGCAAGCTTTCCAGGATCCCCTGCAGTGATTATTGGTTTTAATGATAGTTTAGCTTGGGGCGTAACAAATGCAGGCCGTGATGTGTTAGACTACTATGATTTAAAATTCAAGGACAGCACCCAAAAAGAATATTGGTTTAACGGTAGTTGGCAAGCCACTTCGAATCGTCAAGAAATTATTAAAGTAAAAGATAGTGCCGATGTGGTAGAAAATATTGCAATGACACATTGGGGTCCAGCCATGTTTGACGCACATTATCAAAATGGTCAATCCATGGGACGTAATTTAGCAGTAAAATGGACGGGGCATAATGCATCTACTGGAGTGGAAACTTTTTACAAATTAAATAGAGCAAAAAATTATGATGACTATATCAATGCCATTTCTTTATGGAAATGTCCTGGTCAAAATTTTGTTTTTGCTAGCAAGACCGGAGATATTGCCATTAAACAACAAGGAAGTTTTGTGGCAAGATGGGATCGCCAAGGTGATTTTATTATGCCAGGTATAGACAGTAGTTATGATTGGCAAGGAATGATTCCAAATGATGAAAATCCAATGATGAAAAATCCAGAACGTGGTTTTGTAAGTAGTGCGAATCAGAAGTCAGTAGATTCAACTTATCCTTACTACTTAGGAACCGCTTCTTCTTTCCCATTATACAGAGGAATCAGTGTAAATAAGCGATTGGCTGTAATGAATCAGATTACACCCATTGATATGCAGAGTTTGCAAACAGATAATTATAATGTATTTGCTGAAGTGGCAAGGCCTGCTTTAAATAAATTTACAGACCTAAGTATGTTAAGTCCCGATGCCCAGAGAATGGTCAATGAAATGAATCGTTGGGATTTAAATAATAACGCGAATTCAAAAGGCACCACCGCGTTTAAAATTATTTGGGACAGCGTAGAGTATGCAGTTTGGGGAGACGAAATTGCAGGATCTAAAATACCACTAACAAAACCAGAAGCATTTGTGTTAGTTGACCAAATGAATAGGGATAGTAATTTTTCCATTGCGGATGATATTCGAACTAAGGATAAAATTGAAACCTTAAAGGATCAGGTGCAATTGGGCATAGAAAAAGCAACCAAGAAATTACTTGCCTTAGAAAAAGAAAACAAATTAGCATGGGCAAGTTTTAAAGCAACAAGTGTGAATCATTTAACAAAAACGCCGGCGCTAAGTAGATTGAATTTATCAATAGGGGGTGGGGTAAATATAATTAATGCGACTACAGAAAATCATGGACCTCGTTGGAGAATGGTAGTGCATTTGACCGATGAAATAGAAGCCTATGGTTTATATCCTGGCGGTCAAAGCGGGAATCCAGGAAGTCCTTATTATGATACTTTTATAGATTCTTGGGCAGCAGGCAAGTATTACCGTTTATTGTTTTTGCCTAAAGCAAAATTAATCACCAACGAAAGAACAAAGTGGCGTATTCAATTTAAAAACGCCTAAATCTATTTCCTTATTTTTAAAATTAACTTATGAAATCAAATCAATCAGCAATCATAAAATTTTTAATGGCTACCATCGTATCTGCTTTATTGGCTTATGCAATTGGCATATATGGAAACCTTCCTTGGTGGAGTTTTGTAATTTCTAATTTTATTATTGCCATTGCGATTGACCAAAAGCCATTGAAGGCATTTATATCAGGAGCTTTGGGTGTTGGACTATTGTGGTTAACCTTAGCCCTTATGATTGATCAACAAAATGGTCATTTATTGTCTACGAAAGTGGCCAATATTTTACCATTGAAAGGGTCCACTTCCGCATTAATAGCAATTACTGCTTTTGTAGGATTTATATTGGGAGGGCTCTCCTCCTTATCTGGTAGTTATGTAAGAAAAGCAAAGTAAGAATGTATTTAAATGTTCTATTTGCAAAGTAGAGGTACATAAATCAGTCTACTTTGTTTTAAGGATTTTTATTTTCTGTATCTTTGTAATCAATTTGCTTAATCTGTAATTGAGCTTAAATTAAAAACATATGTCAGTATTACATAATCGTGTTTCCAACCAGGAGTTGAAGCAAAAGTTGTATGAGGAAACCTTTCCAAGAACAACTATCAGTTTTTACCAGTATTTCCCGATACAAGACCCTCAATTATTTAGAGACGAAATATATCGTGCCTTGAATGCCATGAAAGTGTTTGGAAGGATTTATGTGGCAAAGGAAGGGATTAATGCGCAAATTAGTTTGCCAACGCACAATATGGAATTAGTTAGGGATTACTTGTATTCTTTTAAGCCACTAAAAGGGTTGCGTTTAAATATTGCAGTGAATGATGATGGCAAAAGTTTTTGGGTGTTAAGAATAAAAGTGCGTGAAAAAATTGTAGCGGATGGAATTGAGGATCCGAATTTTAGTATGGAGAATAAGGGTAAGTATTTGAGCGCAAAAGAGATGAATGATTTATTGGAAAAGGACGAGACCATAGTAATTGATATGCGCAATCATTATGAGTATGAAGTGGGTCATTTTGACAAAGCCATTGAAATTCCTTCAGATACTTTTAGAGATCAATTACCAATGGCTGCAGATTTGATGAAGGATAATAAGGATAAAAATATAATCATGTATTGCACAGGGGGTATTCGTTGTGAAAAAGCGAGTGCTTATATGTTACATCAGGGTTTTAAAAATGTATTTCATTTGGAAGGGGGTATTATTAATTATGCCAATAAAATTAAAGAGGCTGGTTTGGAAAGTAAGTTTAAGGGAAAGAATTTTGTATTTGATGAAAGGTTAGGCGAGAAGATCACCGAGGATATTATTGCAAAATGTCATCAATGTGGAAAGCCTGCTGATACACATACCAATTGCAAAAATGACGCCTGCCATTTATTATTTATTCAATGTGAGGATTGTACTAAATCCTTTGATGGATGTTGCACTACTGAATGCAAAGAGGTATATCATTTGCCCCTGGAAGAACAAGAAAAGCTAAGAGCAGGCAATAAAAATGGCATCATGGTGTTTAACAAAAGCAAACAGCGATTGAGGCCTAGGCTCGGTGTGGATATAGAAGTAAAATGATTTTTAAAAGTTTCCCATTCTTCTCCGCGCGCCACTTAACACTATAGCTCGATGTTCAGAAGTGAAAAACTTTTAAATAATTCAATAATCTAATAAGGCTTCACAAACTAAATCATAAGTTTCTTCCTGTGATTTAGGGGCTGGTTCAAAAGCAGCTCCAATTACTTTTTCGTATAGTTCTATATATCTTTTGGAAATAGTATCAATCCACTCATCGCTCATGTCGGGAACTGTTTGACCTTCTTTTCCCATGAAATTATTTTCAATCAACCATTCACGTACAAATTCTTTACTTAATTGCTTTTGTTTTTCTTTTTTTGTTTGACGTTCTTCAAATCCATCTGCATAAAAATAACGAGAAGAATCCGGTGTATGAATTTCGTCCATTAAATAAATAGTGTCGCCAATTTTCCCAAATTCATATTTAGTATCTACTAAAATTAAACCCTGCTTCGCTGCAATTTCCTTTCCTCTTTCAAATAAAGCCAATGCATATTTTTCTAATACTGCCCAATCTTCAGCAGTTGCTAATCCTTGTTTAATAATTTCTTCTTTTGAAATATCTTCATCATGCCCTTCACTTGCTTTCGTGGATGGGGTAATAATAGGGCTTGGGAAAAAGTCATTTTCTACCATGCCTTCAGGAAGTTGAACGCCACATAAAATGCGTCCGCCTGGATGGTAAGTTCTCCAAGCATGTCCTACTAAGTTTCCCCTCACGACCATTTCAATTTTGAAAGGGGTACATTTTTTACCAATTGCAACATTTGGCGCAGGGGTATCCAATAGCCAATTTGGGCAGATATCTGTTGTTTTTTGCAACATATAGGCGGCTATTTGGTTTAGAACCTGGCCTTTAAATGGGATGGGTTTGGGTAAGATTACATCAAATGCAGATATTCGATCGCTTGCTATCATCACAAGTAGTTCATTTTCAAGGTAATAGACATCTCTTACTTTGCCGTGGTATTCACCGATTTGCTGTGGGAAAGACTTTGAATTCATACTGCTAAATTAAAAATTTAAGGCTAATTCCCGATAATTTTTTTAAATGCTAATATTTTGTTATTTTGTACTACAATTCAATTAAAAACAAACATTTATGAAACGATTTTTAAGCCAGATGGGTTTAGTTTGTCTTGCCATGATCATGGCGATTTCGGCAAATGCCCAAACAGCAGGTGCCATAACAGGTACTGTTAAAAATTCAGCTACCTCGGAAACATTAACTGCTGTTACAATTACAGTAAAAGGTGGCAACGCAGGAACTTACACTGATGACAAAGGAAATTTTAAGTTAGTTACAACACAAAAAGCGCCATTTACTTTGGTGTTTTCTTCTGTTGGATATGCATCAAAAGAAGTTGCTGTTGATGCCAATACTTCATCACTATCCGTTAGTTTAACACCAAGTTATACCTTGGGTTCTGATGTAGTTGTTTCTGCATCAAGAGTTGCGGAAAGAATTTTAGAATCTCCAGTTTCTATTGAAAGAGTAAGTAGTGCTCAAATCAAAACAGCTGCTGCGACTAACTATTACGATTTATTAGCAAATTTTAAAGGGGTGGATGTTGTTGCTGCTAGTTTAACGTTTAAAAGTATTTCAACAAGAGGATTTAATGGTAGTGGTAATAATCGTTTAAATCAATTGATTGACGGTATGGATAACCAAGCGCCAGGTTTAAACTTCTCTGTTGGTACCATTACAGGACTCACTGAATTAGACGTTGATAATATGGAATTATTGCCAGGTGCCTCTTCTGCATTATACGGTTCTGGTGGTATGAATGGTACTATTTTGATTAATAGTAAAAACCCATTTAAATACCAAGGATTAAGCTTTCAAATTAAGCAAGGGGTAAACCACGTTGATAATTATCAGCGTCCACAAGCTGCTTACAAAGATTACTCAGTAAGATTTGCAAGCAAAGTTGGAGATCGTTGGGCATACAAAATTGCGACTCAATATACCGAAGCACAAGATTGGTTAGCTAAAAATGATCAAAACTATTCTAGAACGACTGGTACTGCAAATGGCCAAGTAATTCCAGGAAATAGATATTCTGATTTCAACTATGATGGAGTTAACATATACGGTGATGAAACAACCTCTTCTTTAAGCTCAGTATTTAACTCAGTGAAAGCAGGGGTATTGGGTGCATTAACTGCTGCTTATGGTGGTAATGCAACTGCTGCGAATGCTGCATATGGTCAATTATATGGAGCTGCTGTTGCAGGTCCTTACTCTGTAAACTTAACTACTTATTCTGCTTTCTTAAGAGGAGCCAATGCTGCTTTAGCACCATATGCACCTTATTTATTTGGAGAAGCAAGAGGTTTATTTACAGGTGTGAATGTTAGCCGTACAGGTTATGCTGAATCGGATATCATTAACCCGGTTGCTAAAAACTTTAAAGTAACTGGATCTATACATTATAAAATAGATGATAAAACTGAAGCTTCTTTTAGTGCTTATACTGGTACTGGTAATACTGTATATACAGGAAGTGACCGTTACTCTATTTATGGCTTAGCATTAAGCCAGTTTAAGTTAGAAGTAAAATCTAAAAACTGGATGATTAGAGGTTATAAAACATTAGAAAATTCTGGTGAATCATATAATGCAACCATTACTGCACGTTATTTCAATGAATTAGTTAAGCCAAGTACTACTTGGTATCCTACCTATACTGCTGCCTTTGTAACCTACAGAGATGCAGGTATGAATTTATTAGATGCGGGTGCTGCTGCGAGAGCGGTTGCTGATGCAGGAAGACCAACTGGTAGAATTGGTGAGTCTGATTTATTTAAGTCAGTTGCTGGTATTCCTATTTCTAAAGGTGGGGGTCGTTTCTTAGATAAATCACAATTAACTGTAGTTGAAGCAAATTATAACTTAACAGAATTATTTGGTTTAGATAAATACAATGCAGACTTATTAGTAGGTGGTATCATTAAAAATTATGCTTTAAATTCTCAAGGAACTTTATTTGCGGATACAGCTGGAAAAATTGGCATCAACGAAAGTGGTGCTTATGCTCAGTTGTCTAAGCGTTATTTTGGTGATATCCTAAAAGTGTCATTCTCTGGTCGTTATGATAAGAACGAAAACTTTGCTGGTCGTTTTACGCCAAGAGTATCTGCGGTGTTTAAAGTTGCCGAAGATAATAATATCCGTGTTTCATATCAACAAGCTTACCGTTTCCCAACTACACAAAACCAATGGATTAACTTGTTAGTGGGTGGTGGTACTCGTTTGATGGGAGGTTTACCTCAATTAAGAGATTACTATAAGTTTAATACAAACCCAGCTTATGCTTTATCAAGTGTATTAGCGGGTAAGCCTGTTGAACAAAAATTTGGAGAATTTAAGCCAGAGTCAATGAGTTCTTTTGAAGTAGGGTATAAAACTTTGATTAACAAGAAATTATTAATCGACTTTTATGCTTACGCAGGTAAGTACACAAACTTTATTAGTGGTGTAACGGTATTACAATCTCGTAATGCAGCTAGCCCTAAATTAACTGACTTATTAGACGCTAGCACGCGTATTGCTTATAGCATTTCTACAAATGCTCCTGGCGATATACATACAAGTGGTTGGGGTCTTTCTGCTGACTACATGATGCCTCATAACTTCACATTCTCTACAAGTATTTATACAGACGAAATTGGAAGTTTACCTCAAGGGTTTATTTCTTATTTCAACACTCCATTGTTCAGAGCTAACTTTGCGATCAACAATAGTGGATTCTTATTTAAAAACAGATTAGGTTTTGGTGCTAATTTACACTACCAAGATGACTTCACTTATGAGGGTACATTTGTTGTAGGTAAAATCAATTCTTACCAAACCATTGATGCTGTTTTAACTTATAAAGTGCCTTCTGTTAAATCATTGATTAAAGTAGGTGGTACAAATATTTTGAATAAATATTATACAACTGCATTTGGTAGTCCATCTATTGGTGGATTGTACTATGTAAGTTTTGCTTACAATATTTTATAGAAATTAAGGTGGGTTAGCCTTAAGAATCCCTCTCCAATTTATTGGGGAGGGATTTTTTTATCCTAAAACACTCATTTTCTTGTATAAAACGCTAATTTTGCTACTCAAATTAAATCCAATTAAATGCGATCAATAGCCTTTAGAGAAGCATTGCGAGAGGCAATGAACGAGGAAATGAGAAGAGATGAAAGAGTATTTTTAATGGGGGAGGAAGTTGCTGAATACAACGGTGCTTATAAAGTAAGCCAAGGTATGTTAGCAGAGTTTGGCCCAAAACGTATTATTGATACGCCTATTTCTGAATTAGGGTTTACCGCGGTAGCAGTAGGGGCAGCTCAAAATGGGTTGAGACCCATTGTGGAATTTATGACTTGGAATTTTGCGGTATTGCCTTTGGATCAAATTTTAAATACAGCTAGTAAAATGTTAGCGATGAGTGGTGGTCAAATAGGCTGTCCAATTGTAATGAGAGGGCCTAATGGTAGTGCTGGTCAATTGGGGGCACAACATTCCACTGCATTTGAAAGTTATTTAGCCAATATACCTGGCATTAAAGTGGTTTCTCCTTCAAATGGATATGATGCTAAAGGTTTATTAAAACAAGCGATACGTTACGAGGAAGATCCCATTATGTTCTTAGAGAGTGAGGTGATGTATGGTGATAAAAGCGATGTGCCAGAAGAAGAATATTATATCCCATTAGGTTTAGCAGATGTTAAGAAAGCGGGTACCGATGTAACCATCGTATCTTATAATAAAATGATGAAAGTAGCATTAGGGGCTGCTGCTGAATTAGAAAAAGAAGGGATTAGTGCGGAAGTGATAGATTTAAGAACCATTCGTCCATTGGACTGGATGACGGTGTTAACGAGTGTGAAGAAAACAAATAGATTAGTCATTATCGAAGAGCAATGGCCATTTGCTTCTGTATCTTCTGAATTGTCTTATCGTATCCAAAAAGAAGGATTCGATTATTTGGATGCACCTATACGCAGAATTACGAGTGCAGATGCTCCTATGCACTATGCGCCTAATTTAACGGCCTTGGCAATTCCAGACATTGCCAGATCAGTTAGCTTAGTAAAAGAAGTACTAGGTTCGTATAAATAGGCTTGAATCCTAACAATTATCAGTTATTTAGGCCTTTTATACAGTTATTAAGTAATTAACAATCTTTTTTATAAATATCCCTCACAAAGGGATATTTTTGGTACTGTTAAAACATAAAGAATATGGGTTTTGCATTATTGATTATTTATTGGTTAGGATGGCATTTTGGAATGTATGCCTTATTAAAGAAAGCGGGTGTTGAAAATACAAAAGCCCTTATTCCAATTTACAATACTTGGGAGGTTGTTAAATTATGTAAGATCAATCCATTTTGGTTTTGGATACAATTGGTGCCTATTGTGGGTCAGTTTGTATCCATATGGATTTCCATCATATTTGTAATGCATTTCAAAAAAGTAAATTTCATACAGCATACTTTAACGGTGCTAGTACCTTTTATTTATTTGCCTTATCTAGGGAATGCGGCTACTACAAAATGGCATGGCGGAGAGGCATTGGTACATTATCATAAACCTGCAACCAGAGAGTGGATTGACGCGGCAGTATTTGCAGTGGTAGCAGCAACATTAATTAGAACATTTTTATTTGAAGCTTATGTGATTCCTACAGAGAGTATGGAAAAAACATTGTTAGTGAATGACTTTTTATTTGTTGACAAATTAACTTATGGCGCACGTGTTCCACAAACACCATTGTCTTTTCCGTTTGTTCACAACACGATGCCCGGTTCGGCAACTACACCTTCTTACTTAAAGTGGATTCAATTGGACTATAATCGTTTACCAAAGTTTAGAGACATTAAAAGAAACGATGTGGTTGTTTTTAATTTTCCAGCGGGAGATACCATTATTAACCTGCCAGAATTTGGAAGCAAAATGCCTTACTATGATGTGCTAAGAAGTACTGAGTATAATGGAGACAGGGCAAAATTACAATCCGAATTTCCTATCCTTGTTCATCCCATTGACAAAACCGATAATTATATTAAACGTTGCGTTGGAATACCAGGCGATTTAATTCAAGTAAAAAATGGACAGTTGTGGGTGAATGGGAATCCTGCATTTGTTGCACCCAATGCGCAAACCGAATATATTGTTGTTACAGATGGTAAATCTATTCCCGAAGACTATATTCAAGACAGTTTGGGTATTAGTGGAGTGGAAGCCAGTGCCGATTTTCAAGCGATGCCAGATAGTCCAAATAGTTTTTTAATTAATATGACTGCTTCGGCAGCGAGTAATCTTAAAAAATTACCATTTATTAAATCTGTCAATTTATATGTTGAAAATAGAGTAGGAATTACTTTCCCAAATGATATTTTACATTTTCCATGGACTGCAGATAATTTTGGTGCCATTCGAATTCCTAAAAAAGGAGATGTAATTTCATTAAATGATAGTACTATAGAATTGTACAGACGTTTAATTTGCAATTACGAGAAAAATACCTTGGAAAAGATAAAGGGACAGTATGTGGTCAACGGAATAGCTACTTCTAGTTATACAGTTAAACAAAATTATTATTGGATGATGGGGGATAATCGTCACCGAAGTCAGGATAGCCGTTTTTGGGGATTTGTTCCCGAAACACATATCGTTGGAAGAGCAGCCCTTATCTGGTTTAGTTATAGCAGTTCCATTAGATGGAATAGAATATTTAGTTTAATTAAATAAACAAAATGCATCAAAAATTCGAATTCGAATACGATCAATTAGCCGATGGGAGTGATTTGGCAATAGATGACCAGGAATTACTTGAAGCGGCTAGAAAGGCTACTCAAAATGCCTATGCGCCGTATTCAAATTTCCTGGTGGGAGCAGCGGCAAGGTTATCCAATGGGCAAATACTAATAGGAGCGAATCAAGAAAGTGCAAGTTTCCCAGTAGGCGTTTGTGCCGAAAGGGCTTTATTAAATAGTGTAGGTAGTCAATTTCCAAGTTTAACCATTACCACTATGGCAATAAGTTATCAGCCAGTTGGTAAGGATTCAAAAGAGCCTATTTCGCCTTGTGGTATGTGCAGACAATCTTTATTGGATTTTGAAAACCGATACGGGGCGCCTATCAAAATTATTTTAGCAGGAATACAAGGTCAAGTGATGGTAATTTCATCGGCAAGCAATTTATTGCCATTTGGCTTTGACGGTAAAGTCTTTAAATAAATCTTAAAGTAGTTTCAAGTATTGTTAGAATAAGGTTTGAACGCCTAATGCTAACCTAAATTCGTGTTGTAATAACCATCTTTTTCTTGCCTTACCCCATGCATAGCCTACCAAAGATTGATCTGTACCAATAATTCTATGGCAAGGTACGATAATGGCAATTTTATTTTTTCCATTCGCTGCAGCAGCTGCTCTAATACATTTTGGGTCTCCTAATTTTTTTGCAAGGTCGGCGTAACTAATTGTTTTGCCATAAGGGATTTCATATAATTCTTTCCAAACCCTTTGTTGAAAATCAGTTCCTTCTTGGTTAATGGGTACCGAAAAATCTCGTCTTTTACCTGCAAAATATTCGATGAGTTCGTCTACACAACGATGAATCACTTCAGGTACATCTTCCTCAAAATCTACCAACTCATTCATCGTCTCCGGTTCAATAAAAACAAGCTCAGTAATACAATGATCGTCGGCTGTGATTTTAATTTTTCCTATGGGGCTATGATATATTTGTTGTACGAGGGTTTCCATTAATCTTCTAATAAATTAGCAATATCTGTTAAATCCTTTTGTTTGTATTGTAAAATTGGACTAGAAAAACATTTAGCGAATTCTAAAATATGTTTTTTAATAATGCGCACATTTGAGAGTTGTTTGTAATAATGATTCTTTGGTTCAATATTAGATCTTGTGAAATATTGGTCAAGGTCTTTTTGAGAAAAGGGATGCCCCGTTGTACCTTCCACATAAAATTGAATGTATTCTTGTGGATGCGGGTAGTTTTCGGTGGGGTCCCAATCGGGGGTATAAAATGCTACAATACACTGTTTAGGAATATTGATAAAGGATGCCTGTATTTCCAATTGATCACAAAGCTCTGCGTATAAAATAGTATTTGCAAAAGCATTGCCGGTTTTGGATTGAAGTGGTGCAGCAATTAAAAATTCTTCTGGCTTTTCGTAGTTCACTTCCACCCCTTTTATTTGATAATAGTTAAATAAAATATTCCTAAGCACATTTGCTTGCTCAAGGGGGGTTAGATAATTATTTAATTCCAACCAAATATTGCGTCTAATTTTCTCCATCTGATGCCTAAGCGTATCCAAAGAAAGTTCGGGCAATTGAAATTTTGTGACTAATAATGCACCTTCAAATAAAGAAGGCTCCGGTTTCGATTTCCATTGAATGAATGCTTCTTTTAAATCATTTAATCTTAATTTATAAATCATTAATTCAATGCGCTCTAAAGTGGCTTCGTCCAAAGTGTTTTCCCATAAATTTTCAAGATCTGGAATAATAGGGGTGCCATATACTAATAATCTATCCTGAATGGTATTAAAGACTTCCTCATCGGGGTCATCAATTAAGGTGAAGAGTGCTTTTATTTCTTTTTCGTTTACCATGTAAGATTTTATATGCTTTAGAATACCCAAATCAACGCATTTTTTCTGACATCCTTCCTGTTTAGTTATCCCATACTGTGGATATAATTTATAGCATAAGGCATAATAAAATTAAACATTCTACGTTCGACGTAATTTATTTGCATTTTAATAGACTAAATACGCTTAAAAGGTTATCTTTATCTATCATTTTATACACATGCAAACACAAACAGTTGCCACTCCAAAATTCCCAATTAAGACAAATTCTTTACATACTGAATTAAAAAAAAGAGTAAAAGAATATCTTGATCAACATGATATTAGATCTACAGGTAATTATAAATTATTTTCTAAGGCAATTCTTTTAATGTCTCTTTTTGTAATTACTTATGTACACTTGGTTTTCTTTACACCTCCTATTTTATGGGCCGTTCTTGAGTCTCTGTTTTTTGGAAGCCTTATTGCAGCCATTGGTTTTAATGTAATGCACGACGGTAGTCATGGTAGCTTTAGCAAATATGCTTGGTTAAATAAATTGGCATCCTCCTCTATTAGTGTATTAGGTGCAAGCCGATTCATGTGGGGTATGAAGCATGTTACTATTCACCACACTTATACCAATATTGATGGTGTTGATGATGACATTGAAGTGGGTGTTTTTATGCGCATGGCGCCTACACAGAAATATTTAGGCATGCATCGCTTCCAACATATTTATTTTTGGTTCCTATATATGTTATTGTACATATTCTGGATTTTCTTTACGGACTACAAAAAGTACTTTTCAAAAAAAATAGGATCTATTGCGTTAAGTGATATGACCATAGGTGAGCATATCGAGTTTTGGGCCGTCAAAGTATATCATGCTGCCGCTTTCGTAATTGTGCCTATTTATATGGTAGGATGGTTAAGCTGGTTGGTTGGGTTTTTATTAGCTACTTTATTCGCCGGGTTTGTATTAAGCATCGTATTCCAATTAGCACATACTGTAGAAGATACAAGCTTTCCATTAGCCATTCAACCAGAGAATAAAATGCCTGACGAGTTTGCTGCACATCAAATATTGACAACCGCTAATTTTGCTACCAAAAGTAAATTGGTAAGTTGGTTGGTAGGGGGGTTGAATTTTCAGATTGAACATCATTTGTTTCCTAAAGTCTCACACGTTCACTATCCAGCGATTTCAAAAATTGTAAAAGAAGCCTGTGCCGATTTTAAATTAAAATATATTGAATACCCTACAGTGCTTAGTGCCATTAAGGCGCACTTTAATTATGTGAAATTAATGAGTAAACCCGCTTTAGCTTAATTACAATTTTCATATCATTACAATAAAAAAAGGGATGCATCTTATCGATTGCATCCCTTTTTTATGCGTAGCTTATTATGCTTTCTTTTTTCTGGCTGTTTTACGGGGAGGGTTCTTTTTCAATTCTTCTATAATAGCCTTCACCTCTTCAATGGTCAAGGTTTCAACCTTTTCTTGTTGCTCCTTATTTAATTTAAAATTGCGTAAGCCTTGTTTAATATAAGGTCCATAGGGGCCTCTTAATAATTGAATTTTTTCCTTTTCAAAAACTTTAATGGTACGTTCGTCTTTTGCTTTGCGTTTTTCTGCAATCATGGGGGTCAATTCCTCCAAGCTAACCGTATATGGGTCCATTTCCTTGTTTAGGGAATAGAACTTCTTGTCATGCGCCGCATATGGGCCAAAGCGACCAATACTCACCGACACTTCGCTTTCTTCAAACAATCCTAAAGCCCTTGGCATCTTAAATAGTTCCATCGCTTCCTCAAAACTGATGGTTTCAATACTTTGTGAGGCTTTAAGCTTTGAAAATTTTGGTTTTTCTTCCTCATCCTGGTGACCAATTTGAACCATTGGCCCATAACGTCCCATTCTAGCTATCACTTTCTTACCACTAATAGGATCAAATCCTAACTCTCTTTCTCCTTTAGCACGTTCGGCATTTTCTAAAGTATGTTCAATGGTTTCATGGAAGGGGTTATAAAACTCCTCCAACATTTTACTCCATTTTAATTTACCCAATGCAATTTCATCAAACTCCCCCTCAATTTTAGCGGTAAAGCCAAAGTCCATTACTTTAGGAAAGTTTAATTTCAAAAAGTCGGTGACCACTAATCCTAAATCGGTAGGAGAGAGTTTGTTTTTTTCAGCACCTGTGATTTCCGAAGACGCTTCTGCTGTGATTTCATCCTTATTGTTCAGGGATAAAGTTTGATATATTCTTTTTATGCCTTCTTTCTCTCTTTTCTCTACATAGTTACGTTTAATAATGGTGGTAATGGTAGGCGCATAGGTGGAAGGTCGACCAATACCCAATTCCTCCAATTTCTTTACTAAACTTGCTTCTGTAAAACGGGAGGCTGCTCTGCTAAAGCGTTCTAGACCCGTCATACTTGTAAAGTCAAGTACCTGCCCTTTTGCTAATGGCGGCAGCATTGCTTCCGTTTCTGATGCATTTTCATCGGCTTCTTCCACTTCGTCATCATCTTTACCTTCTAAATACACTTTTAAGAATCCGTCAAATTTCATTACTTCACCACTCGCAGTCAAGGTTTCTTTATTGGTTGAAATTTCGATTTTAGCAGTTGTTTTTTCAAATTGTGCATCACTCATTTGTGAAGCAATGGTTCGCTTCCAAATTAACTCATATAAACGATTGGTGTCTGCGTCGTCCACCTTAGATTCATTCATATAAGAAGGTCTAATGGCTTCATGCGCTTCCTGTGCATTTTCGTTTTTATTTTTGAACTTACGGGGTTGATAATACGAAGCGCCAAAGCTTGAATTGATTTCAGATTTAATGGCATCCATCGCAGTTTCACTCAAACCAATACTGTCTGTTCTCATGTAGGTGATCTTACCACTTTCGTATAACTTTTGCGCTAGCAACATTGTTTTACTAACACCATATCCTAATTTTCTAGAAGCTTCTTGTTGTAAAGTTGATGTTGTGAAAGGTGCTGATGGCGTACGTTTCCCGTCTTTAACCGCAACATCTTTCACTGTATATTTTGCACCTTTACATTCTGTTAAGAATTTTTCTGCAGCACCAGCAGTAGATAATTTCTGTGGACCTTCTGCTTTAAATTTTACTTTCTTTTTATTAATATCTAATGCAGAAAATAGTGCAGATATTTTAAAAACACTTTCAGGAATAAAATGATTAATTTCTCTTTCTCTTTCTGCAATTAATCTTACCGCAACACTTTGAACACGCCCAGCACTCAAGCTTTTTTGCATGCCAATTTTACGCCATAATACAGGGCTCAATTCAAAACCTACAATTCTATCTAATATTCTTCTAGCTTGTTGCGCGTCTACCAAATCCATATTAATTAAACGTGGATTTGCAACTGCTTTTTTAATGGCAGGGGCGGTAATTTCATGAAATACAATACGCTTGGTTTTCTTGGGATCCAATCCTAATACTTCGGCTAAATGCCAACTAATACTTTCTCCTTCACGGTCCTCATCCGACGCCAACCAAACTTCCTTGGCCTTCTTGGTCATAGATTTTAATTCTTTCACCACTTTTTCTTTCTCACTAGGTACCATGTATCTGGGTGCAAACTTGTTTTTCAAGTCAATACCCATATCGTTTTTCTCTAAATCACGAATATGACCATAACAGCTTCTCACTTCAAACTCATCACCCAAGATTTTCTCAATGGTCTTTGCCTTTGCAGGCGACTCAACGATTAGTAAGTTTTTTGACATAATTGTCAACCGCTCCTTCGGGATTTTTATATTGAAAATCAACTAATTATGAAAAATAGACTTGTCACGAATAAAGTACACTAGTCCATTTCTCGTGATGCAATATTAGAGTATTAGACTTAAAAAATAAAAATCATCTGTGATTAGGCACTTAAAAAGGCTACAATTTGATCTACTATTTCAGGTGTTTTGTATATTTTATTATGCCCTAATCCATTGGTAATCAAGAATTTAATGTTTTCTGGCGCTTTTTCTTTAAATTTTTCTAAATCTTTATAAGGACAAACCCGATCCCCTTGGTCATGTACCCAAAGTACCTCCCCCTTATAATTTTCAATGGCACGGTCGGCTTCAAAATAGCTAATGGGCAAATGCGTTTGTCTGCCTATTTCTTCAAAAAATGCAGTTTTAATGGCTTCTGAGAAACGCATCATGCTAAAGTAGTTGTCAAAAGTGGTAGTAGTTTTTGTGGCAGGTGCAATGAGTACAAACTTATGTGATGCAGGATTTTCAATGGTTTCTGCTATCATTGCAATGGTAATACCGCCCAATGAATGTCCTATAAAATGATCAATGGGACCACATGACTTCATAACCTGTTCTATAGCATCTTTATAAATAGGTATATTAATATATTTTCCTTCACTTTTCCCATGACCTGGGGCATCAAATCCAATTACCCTAAACCCCTGTCTTAATAGGGGTTGAATATATTGCTCAAATTTGTAAAAATTACTTGCATATCCATGGCATATTAATACGGTCTTACCATTGGGCTTACTAGAATGCCATTCGTACCCATTGATGGTAATTTGACTCGTTAAGGTTAATTTTTTTGCCTTTGCCTGATGAAATATAGCGGGGGCTTTTGTTTTTTTATATTTTGGATAAGGCGTGCAAAACAAGTTTAATGCAAGTTTGCCAGCAACAGAAGGAGAAAGGCCTCCAATGGCACTAAATTTTGTCCTTAAATATTGTAGATATATTCTTTCCGAAAAGCCAAGCTTTGCCATA
>CAIOYQ010000183.1 GCA_903862505.1 uncultured Bacteroidota bacterium | reverse complement strand
CTCCACCGATTAGCATTCGTGCAAAAACCAGATCTAAAAAAACATAATTAAGACCTTCTCGCTTGCGTAAAAGTAGCTCATAATCAGCACAAATCTTATAGTTTATATTAAAATTTCCAACTTCAAAAAATAATCTTCTATTATGCAATGAGGCAACATGTGCAGCCACATTCCACTTTTTCATCTTCTCCCAAGTCGGGGGCTCTCCAAATATTTTTACAACATTATTTTTATCGTCAATATAGAGGCTCTTACCACAGATATAATCAATATTTTGATTTGTTGTTTCAATATAATCTATGAGAAATTTAATAATATCATCTTCAAAGATATCATCAGCGCCTATGAACATTATCCACTTTCCACTGGATACTACTATCCCTTTGTTCCAGGCGTCATATATTCCCAAGTCATTTTCAGATATTATAATATTAGCAATTCCATATGACTTAATAATATCGATTGTGTTATCAGTAGAATTTCCATCGATGAAAATAAGTTCGACGTCGTCATTTTTCTGATGTGCTATCGATAAGAGTAAATTTTTAATATGATGCGCAGCATTGTAAGTTGCGACTATTATACTTAGTTTCATTGTAATTTCATTTTGATCTGGTAATTGTATAAGCCTAAAATTATAAGCGAATAGAAAAATGTTGTGTTTGATATTGCTTCTGAAGACATCGATATAAAAAGCAATGCATAGAATATAGAATTGATTTTTTTATCTTTAAAAATGGCAGATTTAGTCGATAAAACTAGTAAAGTTAGACCAATAGGTAACCCCCAGTCGAGCAACAGTAGAATATATCCATTGCTGTTTGCAACAGTTAAATAACCATCAAATGAGCCATCAATAAAGTTCCCAGACCAAAAAAATGTTTTGATTGCTATTAAATCTGGATTTATGGAAGCAATGGCATTTTGGGGTGTTGAACCAAATATTGGATTTTGAAATAAAAGATAAACGCCGGTAAAAAAATCAGAAAAACGCGTCATTCCCGATCCCATGTGTTCACCATATAGCTTTGATTCAAAATTAGAATATATATAAGGTAGAAATACTAATAATGTAAGAATCGTGCCTGCGATATGTGCTTTGCTAATTTTATTAAATTGTGATGTTAAAGAAAATGCAAGCAGAATTGATGCGACAATTAAACCAGTTGTAGAATAGACGACTATAATTGAAATTAATGACAAAATTATGTGTGTTGTTGATCTTTTTTCACGAAATGCAAATAATAGATTAATATTTAGAAATAGTTGCCATATTCCTGGTTCCCAGGTTATTCCAGTAAATCTCAGTCCATCGAAAATTCCAAGCCCACCTACTGGTGAAAACCAATGAGTATATAGAAACGTCTTGTATAGTGAGTAATCGAGAAGGGTTTCAGTCAAGTATGAAGGTAAAATTATCATAATTGGTATCGATGACAGTGTATAATACATGCTAATTTTGCTAAAGCTTATAATGTCATTTCCTAATAAATTTGGTTGTTTTACATAGGGCAACAAAAACACATAACAACCAAAAATTACTATAAACATGAAATATGGAACATGTGCATCTTTAAATAGATAAATTATAGTCAGTAATATTGAAATTAAGAAGCAGATCAAGAGTAATTTAGGCTTAATTACCAATAAAAGATCTAAATTAAATAAGCATAATAATAAAAAATAAACAACTATTGCTCCCTCAAACTGCAACAAACGAAAACCCATCCCAGTAAAAATCACCAGGACTAATGAATTTAATCTTCTATAGTTACTTAACATTAAATTTTTAGTATTAATCTAGTTAATGCTCTTAGTTTCTTGATTTTATTTAATTATACTTAAACTCTGAGAATTTCAATAAATTTTAATAACTAACTTCACTTAATTTTTCTCGGCTAATTTTTCATTTTAGTTTTTTAATTGATACATATTTTTTCTTAAAAAAAGTGCATACTATTAATTACCTCTCAACTTCAACTATTGACACATAGCATTCTCAGTGTTAAGTAGCTGCTCTACCCAGGTATCGTCAAGAAGGATCATCAATTTAATCAAGATTTTTTTGAGCCACATGTTCTTCGCATTCCCAATCAGGGCTTTTGTATCTCTTTGGTGCGATGTCTCATTATTAAAATAATTACAATAATTGAAAAAATAAGTTCTGCAGCCGTTGTTAACCATCCATATAAAAATAAACTTGTGTTCTCGTAGTAGTTTAGAAATGTCGCACCAATCAAAAAAAATATTGAAGTTGAAATCGATCCAGCGGCCATTATCCTTTGATAGCCAAATGGTATTAAGAAATTAATCCCTGCAAATCCACCTATTACAGAAAGCGGTAGTCCTAACAGTAAAATTGATATCAGAATTATGCTATCGTTTGAATTTGACATACCGATATAATTGGACACAATGCTAGCAGCAATCAATAATACTGGATAAAGCGCACAACTTATCATAAACAAAAATAATATCTGTTTCTTTATTGCAATTGGATCCTTATTATGGCAATTCATCGGATATAAGGCTTGCGCCGCTATGCCTATTGGAATTTTAGCAATAGTTAAAATCTTTTCCGCGAAATCATATAAAGCAACATCTGTGTAACTTAATTTTAGACCTACAAAAAACTTAGGGCTATAAACGAAAATAGCACCACTTAAATTAAATATAAATAATTCAAATGCTTTTTTATATAAATCCAATAAACTTTTGACACTGATCGGATGCCATTTGAGCCATTTATTCTTTTTCAATATTATGTAAAGTGGTATTGTTGCCAATATCGACGATGTGAAGTAAATTAATGGAATATATACAAAGTCACTGGAGTTCTCAATGAGTGTGTAGATAATTATAAGTTGAAGAATTTTTGATAATCCGTGGTAAATCGTCACATATTTTAGTGATT
>CAIOYQ010000182.1 GCA_903862505.1 uncultured Bacteroidota bacterium | reverse complement strand
GGTGATATTTATTATTTAAAAGGAAGTTCACCAATTTGTAATCAGGGAGAAAAACCAACCATAACAATTAGAAATAACACTGGAAGTAATATTGTTTGGCAGATCACTACGATTTCTAATAGTTCATCTGTAATAGGAACAGAAAATTCTCTTGCTTATACAAACACAACGCAAACTGGCAACATACTAAATAGCGCAATTGATAATAATGCACCAGGTGCAGTTTCGTCGTTTAAATATTACAGAGCTTCTGTACAAAATGGAGTTTGTAAAACAGAATATACAACGGCATTAGAACTTGAAGTGATTCCAACACCAGTGATTACTAAAGTAGTTCCAGCTGAACGTTGCGGACCTGGCATTGTTGAATTATTAGCGGAATCAAATTTAGGTACACCCAACTGGTTTGCTGCAAACACCGGAGGAACTGCCATTGGCATTGGAAATAGTTTTACGACTCCAGTTTTAAATACAAGTACAAATTATTATGTAGGTGCTATATTTAGAGGTTGCGTTTCATTTAGCAGAACCACTGTGTTGGCAAAGATCAAACCCATTCCTACAATCACAAGTGTCACAGGAGCCACAAATTGTGGACCAGGTATATTAGAGTTAAGTGCAACAGCAACTGGGGGAGAGATTAATTGGTTTACAGATCCAACCGGAGGAAGCACATTGTTGACTTCTCCTAAATACACCACTCCATTAATAAGAGTGACTACAATTTATTATGCCCAGGCATTACAAGATGGATGTTATAGTGCTCCAAGAGCACCGGTAGAGGCTACTATCTTTGAAGTGCCAGTAATTGCTGCTTTACCAGATTTATATAGCATTTGCGCGGGCCTTACCTATAATATAAAATATAGTGCCTCTTTAGGGTTGCCTCCTTATGTATTTAATTTCTTTACAAATAATAGCAATGTTATTGGACAAAAGGATGGCTATTTAACAGGCGTTAAAGGTGGGATAACCAATGTATATTTTAATGTGAAAGACATGAATGGTTGCGTTTCTTTAAATACAAATTCATTCCAAGTTAAAACATACGATCCAGTATCGCCTCAGCGTTTTAATTATCAAGCATTTTATAAAGACAACTTCTTAATTCCTACAAAAATTGATTCTGGTTATGTTTCTTATAATTGGCAGCCAGGTTTATACTTAAATAATCCTGACAAGCCGAATCCAATTTTCAATGGGGAAAACACAACCGATTATGTGTTAATTAGAACGGATACCACTACCAAGTGTACGGTTGCAGATAATTATCATATAGATGTGACAAAGGATTTCATTTTTGATTTACCGAATGCATTTACGCCTAATTACGACGGTTTAAATGATGTTATTAAGAGTATTAAAAATGCGGGTATAGATAAAGTGACTAGCTTAAGTATTTTTAATAGATATGGCACTAAAGTGTGTTGTACATTAAGTGAAATTGAGAACGGATGGAATGGTACAACCAATGGGAAAATGCAGGATACAGACGGATATTTTTGGAGAGCAACATTTGAGACTAAAGACGGAAGGACACTAACAAAGAAAGGCGCTTTCTTGTTACTAAAATAAAACATTTGAGAAAAGGAATTATTATATTACTGGTTTTGTTTGGTATAAAGACTGCTGGGAGTGGTCAAGAAATTATTTTGTCCCAACCCTTCTCTGCTAGTCAATACCAGAATCCTTCTTCGGCTGGTGGAGGTGCCTATGATCACAGGTTTCAGTCTAATTATAAGAATCAATTAGTAGATGGGAATGCAGATTTATTCAGAACTTTTTTATTTTCATTTGATACCCGTCTTAAAAATGATTTAGAAGAAAGTTATAATTATTTTGGCCTTGGTATACAATACATTGACGATGAAGTGATGCAAGGGGTACTGAAAAATAATTATCTGACGCTTAATGGGGCCTATCATATTTTTTTAGACCGGGATTTATATAGTCATTTGTCTTTAGGTATTGGTGTTACGTATGCATTTACAAATATTGATAGGTCAAAATTGCGCTTTAATGATCAATATGATTATAATGGAATTCTTTCTTACGCTACACTTGAAAACTTAAAGTCCTATCCCAGCAATGTAACGACCAATGCAGGTGTTATGTATACAAAACATGACCAATCTAAATTTGTGCAAGCTGGATTTATGACCTATTTATATGACAAACCTAATGTAACCTACTCGCCATTTAACAAAGCGGGAAGTTTAAGATACAGAGCCTTTGTGAATAGTGAATTGCCTATGTATAATAATAATTCATTTTTATTGTATTTCAATTATTTAAACAGGCCCTCCGAAAGCCAATTTATTGTTGGAGGCTTATTTGGATTGAGTGTAAGAAATGACGATAATGATTATAATAAATTATATGCAGGTTGTTTGTATAGGTTAAACGAAGCTTTTATCCCTACTGTTGCTTATATTAGGAATAGATATACTTATGGGTTTAGTTATGACGTATATGCTACTAATTTAACCGCTTCCAATATGAAGATGAGCTCATTTGAGTTTACACTTTCTAGAAAATTTGGGGAGAAACGAAAAGAAAACAGATACCATACTTTATTTGACTAGTAGGCAGCTATGAATAGAAGGGTAATTTAAAAATCAATAGAGCAGTTTACCCACTCCGGATCAAAACTACTATTGTATTTTCTGTAAAAATTTAAAGCAGGCTCATTCCAATCCAAAGCCTGCCAATTCATTCCTTTAAAGTTTTTGGCTTTCGCTTCTATAATTAAGGCATCAAATAATAAACTGCCAATTTTGTGGCCACGCATATTTTCGGCGACTACTAAATCTTCTAAATACATTCTTTGTCCTTTCCAAGTAGAGTAGCGGATATAATACAATGCCATCCCTTCCACATTTCCATTCACTTCTGCTACGATGGCCCACCAAACGGGTTGTGCGCCAAATCCGCTTGCTACAAAATGATCAAAAGATACAACCACTTGCTCGGGTGCCTTTTCATAAACGGCTAATTCATGAATCAATTCCATCATGCGTTTACAGTCTTCTTTTACTGCGGGTCTTATTTTAATTTCCATGGGCTTTCGTAAATTATGCTTGTGCCTTGGCTAATGCTTGTGTAATATCTTCTTCTAAATCTTCGATATTTTCAATTCCCACACTCATGCGGATTAAGCCGTCGGTGATACCATATTTTTCTCTTTCTGCTTTTGGAATAGACATATGCG
>CAIOYQ010000181.1 GCA_903862505.1 uncultured Bacteroidota bacterium | reverse complement strand
GCGTTACCACATCCTGAAATAAATGTTTATGGAAAAAATCGTTTCCCTGATTAATGGCAGCAATTTCAATAGCATCAATTCCCATATCAGAACCTCGGGTTCCGGCACCTATATCGGATCGGTTTTTGATAATCTTAATGGTACTCATGACTCGATATTTTTTTTATAAATATACAAAAGATAAAGCAGCGGACATCTATCTTTTCGTAACGAAGTAAATAATGATTATGGTTGCTTTTGAAAAAGTATTGTAAGAATTCTTGGTAAATTAGATTTGTTATTGTCATCAAAATATTCTTTGACCAAAACAATATTAAATCCCTGCTTTGCAGCTAAACTTGTAAAATCAGATAAATGATGAGTGTATGAATCAACTAGCTGCTCTCCAGCTTCATTAGTAAACCTTGCCTGGGAGCCTGCATATTGTTTAAATGGATGCAATTCACCTATATAAACATATCCGCTAGACTGAATACACTTACTGAGCTTTCCAAAAATAGCATCTAAATTTTGGATATGCTCTAGTACTAAACTAAAAGTAGCAAGGTCATACTGCTCATTAGTAAAATTCCAATCAGCATTGATATCTGCAATAGCAAAAGAAACATTTTGTGTTTTTACTTTTGATTTTGCTTTTTCAATCATTTCTAAACTTAAATCAACTGCAGTAATATGATTAGCTTTTGTCTCCAGCCAAACAGTATTTTTACCCGTACCGCAACCAATTTCCAAACAACGATCAAACGACAAACTTGATAAAGTTTCTTTTAAAGAAACACCTTCTAAGTCGCGGGTTTTATTTTCATTGGTATCGTAAATTTCAGACCATGCCTTATAAGAAGCTGCTACACTCATAAAATAATTATATTATATAAAGTTAGCCATTTATAAGAAATAAAAAAACCACTTAATTTTTCAGTTGGTTTCAATAAAATTATACAAAAAATATTTACGCTGATTTTTTTACAAATTTGGTAAGGATCACAATGGTGTCACCATTTACTTTTCCCTCTACTTGCTCTGCATTATCAGGTACCAATCTAATTTTTCTAACAATGGTCCCCTTGGGTGCCATAAAGTTGGCTCCTTTAACATTAAGCTGTTGTGTTAATACAATGGTGTCACCATTTTCTAATACAGTTCCATTGCTATCAAGGTGTTTAGCAGCAACCTGATACGCAGATTCAGCCCAGGTAACTATGGTTTCATCTAACTCAACAGATGTCATAATTTCATTTGCCCATTCTTGGTCTTTTACGCCATATAAAATTCTATAACTTAATGCTTGAACGCTAGGCTCCGTATTCCAAATACTGCCTGCTAAACATTGCCAATGACTTCCTGCATCTGCACCTTCAAGTATGGATACACATTGATCACACAATGCCACCTCGTTTTCAATTACATCGCTGTTCTTTGGACTCACTGCATATGCACAAGTGGCTTCGTTGGTTGCACAAAGTTCACATAAGCCCTGGGCTCTATCTTTTAAGGTGTTGGAAAGTCTGGACTTCATAGAATGTAGTTAACGGTTAACAATTTTGTATTTGCCCAATCTACCATTTATTAACCGTTAATACACTGCTATTTAATTATTTAATTTTAATTCGCCAACCCAAATACAACATTCGGCCTGTTACTGGCCCCCATATCATTGAGGCATCAAAGTTGGGACCAAAGGGATCATCCGCAGACAGGATTGTATTTTGCTGAAAGAAATTAGAAATATTTTCAACGCCAACATAAATATCCATTG
>CAIOYQ010000180.1 GCA_903862505.1 uncultured Bacteroidota bacterium | reverse complement strand
TTACCCGTTGATATGATGATAAATAATAAGATAGAAAAGAAAATTCTTGGGAAAGATGGTTTAAAAATTTCTAGTCAATACCCGCCCATTATGGATCCGAATGGATATTATTTAAAGAAAGTGACGCTACAATAACAGCCTCTTTTAAAGTAGTGTTATTATCTTATAGAGACACATCTAAAACCGGTGTGCTCTAATCCTGTATCAGCAGAAGTTTTCATTCTTGCAGTAACTCTATACCCTTTGCAGTAGGATGCATTGCATAAAAAAGATCCTCCTCTTACCACACGCTTCGGTGCATTGGGTTCTTGTGGGTCGTAACTATCATCAGGTCCAATAGGATTTACAATTACTTGTGCACTATTGTTTTCCAACTAACGAAGAAGTGATCAGGAACCTACCCATCCGAAATCCATTGATTTGGCTATATAAAAAATAGGAGCACTTATCATTAAATATAAATACTCCTATTAAACTGTTTTTATGAAAAGCATTAATAGTCAACCAAAAAATCCAATTAATTCGTTGGCGCAATAGGTCCTTTACGCATTGCTTTTACTTGTACTGGCCATTGAACGGGTTGTCCTGTTCTTTTATCCGTTCCTAAATCGGCTTTGTCTCTTGGGAATGTGGCGTTGTCTTCACAAGCCATATAAACCAATATTGCAGTAAGCATTGCATTGTTTTTTAAATCATCAAAAATGATTTTATCATAGGTGTCTCTGTTCGTATGCCAAGTATAATTAAAATATGACCAGTTTAACGCCCCCAATGAAAAACCTGGCGCACCCACTGCTACAAAAGAAGCGAAGTCACTTCCTCCTCCACCTGGCGAACCTGGGAATGTCGTTTTGATAGAATCTTTCATGCTGCTTGGCACAGCGGCTAACCACCTTGTAAGGAATTCACCCGCATACTGAAAACCTTGCCCAGAAATATTTACAATTCTGCCTGTTCCATTGTCCTGATTAAACAATGCTTGCAATTTTCCAACCACTTCAGGATGATCTTCCACAAATGCTCTAGAACCATTTAAGCCTTGCTCCTCACTACCCCAATGTCCCACTAAAATGGTACGCTTAGGATTTGGATACACTAACTTTAAAATACGCATCGCTTCCATCATCGTCAACGTTCCAGTTCCATTATCTGTTGCACCCTGTCCCGCATCCCAGGAATCAAAATGAGCTGATAACATTACATATTCATCAGGCTTTTCAGTGCCTTTCATTTCGGCGATGGTATTAAAATTGGGCACCGTCCCTAAATCCTTAGAATCTGTTTGAATACTGATGATAGGATTGTCTCCATTCTCCACCAAGCGATACAAGGTTCCATAATCTTCCAAAGCAATATCAACGGTTGGAATTTTTGAAGTGTATGCATTAAAAATTTTATCAACCCCAAATCCGTTTGACCAATTATTGGTTAAGATTCCTAAAGCACCTGCTTTTTCTAAAATAATAGGCAGCATTCTTGATGAATACCCTGTTTTACTTAATCGTTTACGCCAAGCATCAGTTTGCTCGGTACGTTCTTTTTTTAATTTATCAAAAGATTCTTTCGTTGAAAATTGTTGCCAGTTATCATCGGGTCTTCCAGTAGGCTGATTCATAGAAATCATTACAAACTTCCCTTTAACATTGGGTAACCAATTCACAAATGCCATAGAATCTGACAGATCAGGAATAATAATTATATCCCCTTTAATCGCCTTTCCTTTGGTAGAAGGACTCCAAGACAATTGGGTGCCTTCTAAACTTTTAACTCTTGGAGAAAGCATGTCAATATGCGTAATGCCTCGTTCCCATCCTTTCCACTCCCCCCACTGCTCGTTGCGTGCAGTAATTCCCCAACTGGTATATTTATCAACTGCCCATTCATTGGCTTTTTTCATTTGTGGCGTACCCACCAATCTTGGCCCAATTCCATCTAATAACTCATGCGCCAATATTTGCAATTGGGAGTTCTTAGTTTCTTCCTGTACTATTTTTTCTACTACTGTTTGTGCAAATGTATTGTTAGCTGTAAAAATACAGACAAGCAGAAGGAGCTTAGTTACACATCCCGTGTAACTAAAATGCAGTTTTTGATTTATTCTCATAAACTAAATTTAAGTAAAAAAAGGGAAATCAAGTTCAAAGAAACTACCATTTTGACTTAGTATGGTTTTGCTACTTCATATCGTTGTACTTTTTGGTATAAATTGCTAAAATGCCTGCCCCACCACTGCCTGGTATTTGTGCAGTACCTGGAGGCCAGTATTTAACTAGCGCAACATCACGAGGATAAATTTGGTAT
>CAIOYQ010000179.1 GCA_903862505.1 uncultured Bacteroidota bacterium | reverse complement strand
CCAATCACCATTTACTGGTAAGGCTAAGTATTGTTGACCACCCACTAAATAGAATTTACCTTGGTAAGTAACCGAATCAACTCTTGTAAATTGTTGAGTGGGAACGGGTACTGGATTATTCCATCCACCTGCAGTTGCAGAACCCACTAAGAACAATGCCTTAGAAGATGGAGGTGTTACTTTTGGAGGCACCACATATGGCGTCATCGTTAATGTCAATACATTAGAAGCAATTTGATCATTATTATTTGCATAAGAACTAACAATACGAACATCTACTTTGTAAGCAGTATTGTATTTAAAGCCCATCGATAATAAAATTGCATTCAAATCTTTTGCAATCATTGAGTAGCTTGACTTATTGGTTAATACAATAGAAGCAGCGTTTGAAAAATTACGACCGCTTGAGTCCATTTGTAATACATACTTAACCGTACTTGAGTCAGTTGCATATTGCGGGTTGGTCCAATTAAAGGTAACCGCTGTTGTCAAAGAGTCAGATACTTTTGGTGCAACTGCAGTAGCAGATGCTTGCAATGTAGCACTTACTCCATTTTTGTAAACCGCTAGAGGTCCTACTTTCTCACAAGCAAATAATACCATTGCTAGTAAAGTTGAAAATAGGAACGTTTTTAGTATTTGTTTCATTATTTAATATTTTACTTTTTTATACCTTATTGTTTAGTTACAGTATATGTACCGGCTTGGAAGTCTACTACAATTTTATATTTACCTGCAACAGCTGGTGCATCAAAACCTGGATCCGCATCTTTTTTCTCAAAGGTTCCAGCATAAGCATCGCCCGATAATTTTTTGTACTGCGTTCCCCAAACACCATTTTCTTGAATCAATTTGTAATTACCAGAAGACAACATGTCTACTACCAATTCATATTGTGTATCAGAAACCTTGGTGAATTTTTGACTAGTAACATATGGAGCGCCTAATGGATTAGACCATCCTGAAGCAAATGCGTTACCTGTAACCCATAGCGTTCCAGCAACGGGCACGGGTACTTTTGGTGGAGGCGCATAAGGCAATACCTTAAACGTTAATTTATTAGAAACTAAATTAGTTGCTACACTTCCTAAAGAAGCAATTACTCGCATTTCTAATTGAGCTACTTTACCTGTTTTTACTTTTAAATCAGAAATTAAGATATTAAAAGCCTTTTGAGTATAAGTAACAGATAGGTCTTGGCTAATTGAAACTGCTCTTTTATTAGGACCAGCAAAATTAGCACCCACGGTATCAATTTCTAAAGTATAAGATACGTTTTGAGAACTTACACCCGAAGCAAATTGAAAATTTGGATTAGACCAACTTAGCGTTAACGCTTTGTCGTTTTCGGTATTAAAATTTAAACCGATGCTATCCTTAACGGAAGCAGTAAATACTGGAGCAGTACCGCCAAGATAAGTATCTCTAGCTTCATCCTTTTCGCAGGAAGCAAAAAATACTATCGCTATGCTCAAGTAAATTAATGATTGAAGAATTTTTTTCATATTATTATTTTTTGTCTTTTAACAATGGTATTAATACCCTGTATTTTGTTTAAGATTTGTATTGGAAGAGATATCAGCAGAAGGAATTGGATACAATTTTCTGTAGGCATCTACACCTGTTCCACCTTTAACACCCCCTTTCCAAGGCCATAAATAAGTTGACTCAACAAATTTGTTATATCTAATTAAGTCCGTTCTTCTAAAACCTTCCCAATATAATTCTCTGCTACGCTCATCTAAAATGAAATCAGTAGTTAACTGTGCAGCAGTGATATTTCCAGAAGTATTGCCATATGCTCTTTGACGCATGGTATTGATATATCCTAATGCAGTAGTTGCATCACCACCAGTACCACCTCTTGAAACTGCCTCAGCATAAACTAAATACATTTCACTTAATCTAAAAATAGGGAAATCGATATCAGTCCATACTAAACTTGATCCTGCAGAACCATCCGCTTTAATATTTTTAAACTTCGTAATTGCATAACCATCTGTGAACTTAGTTAAGTCACTAATGTCAGCAGCTTGACCATTGGTATAAATTTGAGCACGCTTATCTGTAGCACCTGTAATATCGGTGAACTTATCAGCGAAAGCTTTAGTGGTTCTTAAACCACCCCATCCACCGTCCACACCAAACTGAGTAGCATTCATTGAGCCACCAATTGGAGCGTGCGTTAAGAAGGTTGTACCACCCCAGTTTTGTGTTTTAACCCCATCAAAGTTGATCGTTAAAATAAATTCTGAAGTATTTAAGTTGTTGTCCGCTCTCATTAATTTAGTGTAATCACTAATTAAAGAGTAGCCAGCGTCAATTACTTTCTTAGCATAGGTAACGGCTTCAGTATTCTTTGCAGCACCCGTATATACATTTGCGTTTAAGTAAATTCTAGCCAATAATGCCCAAGCTGCTGCTTTATCTGCTCTACCATATTCATTTTTTCTAGCATCCGCTAATTCAGGTTCAATGGCTTTTAATTCAGATTCAATATAAGCAAACAACTCGGCTCTTGTTTTTTGCTTTGGCAATGACGCACCTAATAAATCGGCATCCGTTACAAATGGTACGCTACCGAATAAATCCATTAAAATGGAATACTGATACGCTCTTAAAAATCTTGCTTCTGCACGATACTTTTTAATATTGTCTGCATCTGCACCAGCAATGCCTCTAGCTGATAAATTTGCATCAGAAGCTTGTCTAATGAAATCATTTGCTAAAGTAATTTGATAATAAGAACGGTAGTATAAACCTGTTAACATTGGATTGCTAGCAGACCAGTTCATGTTGTGGAAATCCTGAATACCTGGATCACCCCAAGACACTACTGCTTCGTCCGTACTTAATTCCTGTGCCTTCCAATACAATCTTAGGAAGTCAGAAGTACCTTCATCAATTCCTTGAATATCCCCGTTTCCTGCAGGACCATTATTTCCAGTTAATGCAAAACTTGCATACACTTTTGCAAAGGCTTGTTTGTAGCCGGTTGCATCTTTATAAACCATGGTGGAGGTAACATCATTTGTTGGCAACAAGTCTAATTGCTTAGCACATGAAGCCAATATGAATACCGAGAAAACCGTGGCTACAACTATTTTAAATTTGTTATTTTTCATTTTCTTTTATTTATACGAATGAATGAATTAGAAATTAAGATTTAAGCCCAAAACAAATGTTCTAGGACGAGGATAAAAATTATTATCAATACCTCCATTAACTTCTGGATCTAAACCTTTGTAGTTAGTAATAATAAATGCATTTTGAATATTTGCGTTAATCTTCAAACTTGCTTTATCACGAAATACTTTTCCAACATTATATCCAAAATTAATATTGTCCATACGCAAGAAAGATGCGTTTTGAACATAATAATCAGATAAATAATAATTAGAACCGTTACCACTAAATCCAGAGCTTAGATAATCTCTTGATCCGTTATTTATATAACCAATTGGATTTAAAATGTTTCTTAAGGTGCCACTGCTAGAAGCAACGTTATTGTACATATAGTTTCCAATATTTGCTCTTAACACAAATCCTGCATTCCATTTTTTGTAAGTTACATTTGAACTTGCGCCAAAGAAGAATTCAGGATTGTTGCCTTTATACTGATACAAATCCTTTTCATTAATGATACCATCTCTGTTTAAATCAGCAAATAAACCATCAATAGGTTTCCCTGCAGCATTGTATACTTGCTTATATACAAAGTAGGAACCTCTTTGGTATCCTACTGATTGTATTAAAATAGTATTACCTGTACCACCACTAATACCACCATATCTTGCACCCGCATAAGTTGGATCATCAGAAATAGTTAATTTAGTAATTTCATTTTTATTATACGTAGCGTTTAAAGAAACATCCCAAGTAGTTGTTTTGTTTCTAATAGGTTGGAAGTTTAAAGTAACCTCCACGCCCTTGTTTTCCATGCTACCTACGTTCGCAACAATTTTATTACTAAAGTTAGTACCTGCTGGTTGGTTGATTTCGTTTAATAAATCGGTAGTGGTTCTGTTGTAAATCTCAACGGTACCCGTTACCTTATTATCAAATAAACCGAAATCCAAAGCTAAGTTCGCAGTCGCTGTTTGCTCCCACTTTCTATTGAAATAATATCCATTTGGACGGAAAATTGAATAGTAGCTATTCCCAAATTGATATTGAGCTGAATTAGAACCTAAATTATAATAAGAAATATAATCATAGTAACCAATTCCGTCTTGTTGTCCTGTTACACCATAACTCGCTCTTAATTTTAAATCAGAAACTACAGTTGAAGTTTTTAAGAAATCTTCTTCTTTTAATTTCCAAGCAATTGCTGCTGATGGGAATAACGCATATCTGTTGTCTGGATTAAATTTAGAAGATCCGTCCTGACGAATAGAAGCCGTTAATACATATTTATTAAGGATATTCAAATTTGCTCTACCCAAATAAGACACTAAGGTATATTCAGGAACATTAGAAGCAAAGTTTGGAGAGTTTACTACTGTTTTATCATAAGTTAAATCACTAAAGTTGTAATTGGTAGTCTTATAATTTTGGTATTCATAACCTGCAACCAATTCTAATCTTGAACCAATCGCCTTAATATCTTTAGCATAGTTTAAATAAGCATTTAAATAACTATTGCTTCTTTTTTGACGATATTGGTTATTTGCTCCACCATGGAATTTATTAGCAGCATCTTTAAAGCGGTTGTAAGAAGACGCAGCACTATCGTTAATTACGGTAGTTCCTTTTCCTTCTGCAACATCCATACCCGTGTTTAACACAACATGTAAGTCAGGTAAGAAATGTACTTTATAATCAAACAATGCGCTTGCAATTTGTCTTGTAACATTACTGTTGTCTTCTCTTTGCATTAATAATCCCAATGGATTCTTAGGAGATAAAGATTTTAATCCTGTAGTAGAATTTGGATCCAACCACTCCCAATAACCACCAAATCTTGCACTGTTGCTTCTAACAGCTTGTGTAGGATCAAAAGCAGTAGCAGCTCCAATGGCACCTTGATCCGCAAATCTGCTTTCGCTGCTTGATAACTTATAGTTTAAGTTCACCGTCAAATGATTATCAAACAATGTTGGACTTAAGTTTACACCCACTGTTGTTCTTTTTAATTGATCAGTTTTTAATACTCCTTTTTGATCCAAGCTACCTAAAGACAAACGGTATGGCATATTTTTAGTTGAGCCAGAAATGCTAATATTATTATCATTGCTTATTGCAGTTTGATAAATTTGCTCTTGCCAATCGGTATTTGCAGAACCTAATAAAGATTTAAGAGCACTAGTACCATTTGCATTCACAATCGTTCTAATTTCATTTGCACTTAATATATCTGCTTTCTTTGAAACATTTGCAAAACTCATTTGAGTAGAGAAGTCAATTTTTCTTGCACCTTGCTTTCCCTTCTTAGTTGTAATTAAGATAACACCATTTGATGCTCTCGCTCCATAAATGGCAGCAGCAGAGGCATCTTTTAATACAGAGAATGACTCAATATCATTTGGGTTAATCAAAGCCAAAGCATTTGCTTGACCCGAAATACCTCCACCATCAATTGGCATACCATCAATAACAATTAAAGGATCGTTGCTTGCATTTAAAGAAGCACCCCCTCTAATACGAATGGTACTTCCTGAACCAGGCGCACCACTGTTACTAATAATAGATACACCCGCAACCTTACCAGCAATCAATTGCTCTGGAGTTGAAATGGCACCCGTGTTAAAGTCCTTCGCAGATACAGTAGATACTGAACCTGTTAAGTCCTTTTTTCTTACAGAACCGTAACCAATCACAACCACTTCATTTAATAGATCTGAAGTTTGTGATAAAGCAACGTTCACGGTATTTTTTGAATCCAGCACTACTTCCTTAGTCGTATAGTTTAAATACGAAATCACTAGAGTAGTTGCATTAGAAGCTACTTTTAATGTAAAAGTACCATCCTTTGCCGTAGCTGTTCCATTGGTGCTTCCTTTTACTGTAACCGATGCGGCTACTAAAGGAGCTCCGTCTTTTGCGTCAGTCACTTTTCCAGTAACTGTTCGATCTTGGGCCGATACCGAAATGCCGATGAAGGCAAACAGTAAGACCACAAGTGTTTTTTTCATGTTCATAGATTTACAATTTCAAGTTTAATAATTGTTAGTTTGTAATTAAAATTTTCTGGATTTTTTGTTTTTGATTTTGTTGTATTGATAACAAATAAACACCTGGAGTGTTCATTAAATTATTTCTGTTTATGGAAACTTTTTGGAATCCTTTTTGCTGGTACCCAGTATATAAAACACCTGCGTCCTGCCCTTGCATGGTATATGCATGAATGGTTACTTGACCACTTTCTGGCAGGCTATACTCTAATACCGAATTGATTTTTAATGGATTAGGATAGAAGTTGGTTTTCATATCCAATACGGGCATGTTCATATCCAAGATGTCAGTGATCACTTGTGTAGAAATATTTTTATTCGCATACACAATATATTCACCTGGCTGCAGGGTTACAGAAGCCGAACCATTTAATACCCCCTGATATTTATTGGTAAATACACTATACCAAAGACCGTCGCTTGGGAAATTCACTGAACTAGTTTGTGCACTTAAATCAAAATTTCCTACGACAACTAATTTAATGGAGTCCCCATTTAATTGCATCGATTTAAATAATCCAGTGGTGTTTAAAGTGTATTTATTAGAAATAAAATCATTTGCGTAATTAGGTGTGTTTCTGAGTTTTAAAAACTTAGCATAGGCATCAAACAAACCTTTTCTATTTGGATTGGTATAAAAATCCCATCGTATTGGCTTATCCGATAATCTACAATTATTATTGATGGTTAAATCGGTACAGGTATTGATAGAGTAGTTATACCCCAATTCACCAAACTGCCACATGGTTTTAGGGCCCGGCACCAATGCCCAAAAGGCAGCAGCAGCCTCGGTGCGCTTTAAGGCCGTTGCGGTATCCCTTACATTATATGCACCATTTGCATTACCGTAATTAAGATTTTTAAACATGATTCTTTCTTCATCATGGCTTTCCATATACGTTACCAGGTTTTGCTTAGCCCAACCTCTGCCATTAGAAGAAGCATAGTTCAAAGAAGCGTCTGCCGCAAAACCCATCGTAGATTGATTAAAATTATAATTGGCATTGCCCCAAAGCAACATGCCATAATTAGCCAGTTCCATTTCCTCGCTATTGTCAGCAAAATGCTCTAGTATACAATAACTATTAGGAGATGCTTTTTGCATAGTGTCATAAATATTTTTCCAAATAGCAATTCGAGATGCATCATAATTGCCCCAAGCACCTACATTGGCTGGATTGTTTTTTTGAGTAAACCCTTTAGATAAATCCCATCTAAATCCATCAATCTTATAATTGGTTAACCAGTGTTTTACCACCCTCGAAACTAATAATTTAGTAGCTGGGGATTCATGATTCATGTCATTGCCCACGTTATATGGATGCGTTGCTGCCTGGTTTAGCCATGGGTTATTTGCCGCAGGTGCACTTGTGTTTCCATCCCAGTACATTTGTGCCAAAGGAGAGGAACCAAATACATGGTTCATTACAATGTCAACCACAACTGCAATTCCTTTCGCATGCGCAGAATCTATAAATTCTTTAAAAGCCATTTCAGTTCCATAATATTTATCCAATGCAAAATTAAAATTGGAATTATATCCCCAACTATTATTGCCTTCAAATTCTCCAACCGGCATAAGTTCAATGGTGTTAATACCTAATCTTTTAAAGTAATTCAAGCTATCGCGTAACTCATTAAAGTTTTGTTTTTTTGAAAAGTCACGAATCAATAATTCGTAAATAATTAAATTACTTTTATTAGGTCGAACAAAATTATTGGTTTTCCAATTGTATTTTGGTTTAGCAGTTTGTAATACACTCACTATGCCCGAAGTTTTACTTGCAGGGTAAGTTTTTAAATTTGGATAGGTTGTGGTTGGAATGTACCCATCATTATTAGGATCTAATATTTTTTCAGCATTGTAATCGGCTACTTTTAAACTACCATCAATAAGATATTGATATGCATATTCAACACCAGGCGTTAAGCCATTTAATTGAATCCAAAAACGACTGCTGTCCTTTGTCATTTTCATTGCATTGCTTAATCCAACTGACCAATTATTAAAATCGCCCACTACATTGATGCTTTTTTTATAGGGTGCATATAAAACCAAAATAGCCGAAGTATCTCCAGCTAAATAATTAATGCCGTCTACTGCACCAGTGGGAAGGTCCTCTAACACTTGGCTCCCATTCACGTAAAACTCAGCAGTATCAATATCTATAAAGGAATTGAGCGTTCCATTTACATATATTTTTTGACTGCCTACTTTATTAATCACTTTGTAAGCGCTAATTGTAGTAGAATTATTTACAGAAGATAAAAGTGTATCATTAAAATAAATGGACAAATTAGAAGCTTGATTTGATTTGCCATTAATGCGTATCGTATCACCTATTTTTTTAGCAAGAGGTTCTAAATTCTTAGCGTAGGTAGGTTGAAATTGTGGGGTATCAATTCTGACATGTAAATTATTGTCATATACATTTACATACATATCCGAACCATCTGTATTTCTTAAAACATTGGTGCCTGCAGCATCTCTAAACAGGATGGCAATTTTTACAATTTTTTCATTGGCATTGGTAATACCAAAAAATGTACGAAGATTACCATTAATGGTATAGGACCATTTATTATTTCCTAATGCAGTGCATTTAAATTTTGCATCTGAATTGCCCCAGGTAGATGCAACATATTTCCAATCCGAACCACTTGT
>CAIOYQ010000178.1 GCA_903862505.1 uncultured Bacteroidota bacterium | reverse complement strand
CATGGACCCGAGTATCATGTAGATGGTTTTGGTGCCCCAGTTGGACAGCTGTTGGGTACGCACAAAAAGTTGGAAGATTTTACCAAGCAAGATTTAAATGATTTTGGATTAGTACTTGAATCAACAGTTCAGTTAAATTATGAAAATGGCATACAGGTGAATGGAAAATTAATAGGCGTCACTTTTAAAGAAGATAAGTTAATCCTTATGACATTTGACAATTGCAAGGTTACAGACAATGAGGGTAAAACTTATTTTGAACCATCATGGGGAAACTATGATATGGCTATTGGAGATGCAATCGTTTCTGTATTTAACGGGACGGCTGATAAAAGTATTTTTGAAGATCAATTGTACGTTTCGCCTAAAAGAACTTATCAGCAAAATTATACACAACAGGATCTAAGCTATCAGGATTTGTTTCACCAAATAAGAAACTATCGGGAAGAAAAAAAATCCAATGATAATTTATTGATGCTATGGGAAACCCTTAAAAATGATTTTAAAGAAGATTGGTTAGGTGCGCTTGAAATATTAGAGCTGGTAGCGGTTGATAGCAATAAAACAGCCTTGGCTAATGAAATTAGGGTTTATTTAAACGCACAAATAAACACATATCCAAAATTCACTAAGTTAATTAATGACGGCTTAAAAATAATTGATACTAAATTGAAGTTCGAATAATTTCCCAAGCAAGTACTGTTTCTTGATTGGCTAAGGCCAATTTTATTTTCAAGATCTTATCATACGAAAAATGAGCAATTTCTTGCACATTGCTTTCTGGTAAAATATCATAATTGGCTAACTGTGCTTTTTCATTTTGAGTTAACAATTCATTTGTAATGATTCCTACAGGTAATTGATCAAATCCAATGCCCAATTTTGTATTTGGCTTTTCTACTTTGAACAAATTTTCTTCTGTAATTCTGGCGTACCAGTCGCCCCCTAAACGGGCTACCAAGTCTAGTTTTGTTTGATCTATATTTTTATTAGCATCCAATACTTCTTCTTTAATATGTATTTTTTTAATGAGTGCTAATACCAAATTGCCGGCTCCTGCATTTTCTCCTAAGGTAATCACTTCTTGAACGATGCATTCCAACTGTATAGGCGCTTCTGCTACCCTTGGAGGTTTTACAAGTTCTGAAGCCAATGGGGTAAATCCCGCTTTAATAAATTCGTTCGTGCCTTTAGGATAATCACAACTTGCTAAAGACATTTGTTGCACCATTTCATAGTTCACAATATTAATTACACATTCCGGCACCATTTTTATATTTTCTAGGGTATGCTTAGTTGTATTATCTCTCACTCTTCTGGAAGGAGAAAAAATACAAATCGGAGGGTTCATACTAAATAAATTAAAAAAACTAAAAGGACTCAAATTCACATTGCCTTCCAAATCGATAGTGGATGCAAAACAAATTGGGCGAGGTGCAATGGCGTATTGTAAATACTGTTGTATCTCTTGTGTACTTAATTGATCGGTTGATAGGGTAAGCATCTAGAATAAATTAATTCAATTATTTTTTTAAAGATAGTATGGACCAATCAGTTGCTTCGGCGTGTATCGTATTCACTAATGTTCCTAAACCGTCTATTTCCATTTTCACTTCATCATTGGGTTGTAACCACTGTGCTTGATAATTAGGGTCATTTAGTTTGCCAGTTCCATTGAGTTCTAAAAAGCATCCCGTACCAACGGTTCCAGAGCCAATCACATCTCCCGGGTATATCGTTACCCCATAAGAACACCTTTCAATTATTTCGGCAAATGTCCAATCCATATCTTTTACATTGCCTGCTGAAACCAATTGATCGTTCACCCAACACTTCATGGATAAATTATAATTATTTCCAACATGCCCTTCTTTTGCAGACACCAAATAATTATTCAATTCGTTAGGCGTAACCAACCAAGGTCCTATTACTGTTGAAAAATCTTTTCCTTTGGCCGGTCCTAAATTTAAAAGCATTTCTTCCATTTGTAATTTTCTTGCACTCAGGTCATTCATAATGGTAAAGCCTACAATATATGCATCCGCATCTTTCGCTTTTATATTTCTTCCTTCCTTGCCAATGACAATGGCAATTTCTAATTCAAAATCAAGTTGCTGAAAATGATCCGGCATACAATACACTGGACCTGGTCCCGAAATGGCATTGTGGT
>CAIOYQ010000177.1 GCA_903862505.1 uncultured Bacteroidota bacterium | reverse complement strand
TACTTGGTATTAAAATATTTTGAATACTGAGACAAAACGGATTCTGCTTGTGCAGAGTCTTTTAAATTATAAGACCAATAACCAACACCAGGCCCCGTTGAATAAATTCTTGGTCCTACCATATTACCAGCTTCTACCATATCTCCATAAGTTAATACATCGGTCGTAGCAGTTTGTGGATCACGTGTTGTGGTTACACCATACGCAAGGTTGGCAGCATATATCCAGGATTGATTTTTATGTATGCCCCAGCTTGGCCACATATGTGCATGCGTGTCTACAAATCCAGGAATTATGGTTTTGCCCGAAACGTCTACTACAGCTGTGTTTGCAGCTACTTGCAGTGTACCCGATTTTCCAATGGCTTTAATTCTATTGTTTACAATATATACATCACCCCCTTCAATCACTTCATCACCATTCATAGTTACGATGCGCGCATTTTTCAATAAAACGGTACCCGTAGGTATATCTTTTTCATAATAAACATTTACCCAGTGCTCAGTTGCCTTAAATTTAGGTGTTTCTTTTTTATCATTTTTCTTGGCAATATTATCCTTGCTGGTAGAATCTTTTTTAGTGGTATCGCTTTTTGCTAAAGTCGCAGCAAGGTCTTCGGCTTTTTTAGCCATGGCTAAGCTGTCATCAAATGCGTAACTCTTATCAATATCATAAGTGAAATGCGCTGCGCCTAAACTCCAATGAATTACTTTTCCATTGGCTTCCCAACTTGAAAATTCTCCTCCCATTTCAGTTAATAATTTACTTGGAAAAGCCGCGCTCTTTGCTTCTGCAACCGAAATTTCTACCATCTTTCCTGTTTGAGGAATCGTAACGTAGTAAATATTATTATTTACTTGCGCAATGGCTGCGCTTCCCATTGGAGACATTAAAATACTTGCCGCATTTGAAGGTGGATTGTTTTCTTTTGCAGCGTCATCGTCTTCGGCCAATACTTGAGGTACCATACAAGGGTCTCCCACGGGTTTTCCATTGCGTTGTGCAACACTTCCAAAAGTGGTGATGCCGGTAATTTTTACAATTTCTTTTTCATCTCCACCATCCCATTGAATAGATAAAAGCTTACCATTATTATTTAAATAAATTCTGTTATCATTTTTTGCAAAATGAGCATTAGATCTTCCGTTAGCTTTATCAATGACACGGATTTCACCATTTGATAAATCTAACCAACACAATTCATCTTCGTCATCATTATAAGTTGGATCATATGCTTCCATAAACTTTTGCGCGGAAGTTCTATTAAATACTATACGTTTCCCAGCAGGATCCACTGCAATACCCTGATACAATGCAGCTTGTTTGGTAATTTCTACTTCTTTATTCGTGGTTAAATCAATGCTACGAATACTTCCTCCTTTGATATTCCAGGTAGAAAAATAAATAGTTTTTCCGTTAGGATGCCAAGCAGGTTGTGCTTCGGTAAAATTATTTTTTGTTAATCTTTTTGGCGTTCCATTAGGGTAATCCATCACATACAATCTGTTTAACACCGTGAACGCTAATTTTTTCCCATCAGGAGAAGGCACTGCATCTCTAATCTGTGTTGCTTTGGCAGCAAGGCTATCAGAGACTGGGTATTTAAATAATACTTCTGGTCCCATCTCAATAGTTGCTTCTACATTATACGCAATATCTTCTTGTGCCGCATTTTCAATATTTATTTTATGTATTTTTCCGCCGTAAGAAGTAATTAAAAATTTACTATCTGGTGTAAAGGTCATTGCAGGTAAAACGCCAAGCACCGCAATAGATTCTTGATCATCTCTTTGCACTGGGTATGCTAACCAATTTTCTTCTCCAGTAATTAAATTTCTTTTTACCAATCCTGTTTTATCTTCAAATCGGCTTCCATATACCAACCATTTTCCATCCTTAGATAATACAGGTGTGAATGCCGAACCATATCTTGATGCAATGGTTCTTGTTGTACCTTTTTCTCTATCGTAAACACCAATACTATATTGCGGCAACATTGCATTATAAGCCCATGCACCGTTTCTAGCAGAATAATAAATATATCTACCATCGGCACTTACCGCTGGATCAATTGTTTTTAATGTTAATGGCATGGAAATTAATTGTGTGCCCGCTCCGCCATTTTTATGCATCAAGTACAATTTTGTATTTCTTCTACCTTTTGTATAAACAATATAATTTCCATCGGGTGTATATACAGCGCCAGGAAAATTTTGGTTGTTATCATCCGTTAATGCAACGGTATCTTTTTTCTCTAAATCTATATACCATAAATTTTCGGCACCACTTCGGTCAGAAATAAATAAAATTCTTTTTCCGTCCGGGCTGAAACTTGGATGGTTATCATAAGGAAGTCCTTTTGTAATCGGAGTCGCCTTTCCACCTTCCATAGGGAGGGTATAGATATCACCCATTAAATCAAACACAAGGGTTTTCCCATCGGGACTAATATTTACCGAGGTCCAAGTACCTTCGCTTGTTTTTAAGGGGATGGCTCTAGTCGCTTTTAAAGGCAGGCCTTTAAAGCTTGAAAAAACAGTACTGTCTTTTTTTGCCGTGTTTACGGACTGTGCATTCGCTTGCATTAAACCAATGCTTAATAATAGGGTCAAACATGCAATTCTCATAACATTAATATTTTAATGAAAGTTAGTAAAACCTGCATGAAGTGCCGAACATTTCCACCTAATAAGTTGCCGTTTATCCATACAGTCGATGATTGGTGTAAAAAACACCTGTTTTTAGGCCTATATTTCGGGATTTACGAATTCAATCGTAAATTTACCATATGATAAAAAAGTTCATTTATATATTCGTTTTAACGAGTGGTTTATTGTTGGGTAGTCAAGCGAATGCGCAGAATGTGACCATTGAAGGAACGGTTATGGATAGCAGCTCTAAAAAAACGCTTATTTCAGCAACCGTTTCTATAGCCAAGGCAACCGATTCCTCCTTATTAAACTTTACAAGAGCCGACGAAGATGGCTTTTTTAGATTCAAAAATATTGCTCCAGGAAAGTATCTATTATCCGTTTCTTATGTTGGATATGCGCCTTTATGGTTAGGTATTAAAGTAGGCGCAACGCCCACTTTGTCATTAGGGAATATTTATATGATGGATGCAAGCAGCTTATCCGATGTAACGGTGACGGCTCGCCGACCTCCAGTGGTGATTAATGGAGACTCCATAGAATTTAATTCTGAGAATTTTAAAACCGTGCCCAATGCGGTGGTGGAAGATATGTTAAAGAAGATGCCGGGTATTGAAGTAGATAAATCAGGCGCCATTACCGTAAACGGAAAATCGGTGACCAAGGTATATGTGAATGGAAAAGAGTTTTTTACGGGAGATCCAAAAATGGCCACCAAAAATTTACCTGCAGATGCGGTAGATAAAATACAAGTGTATGATCGCAAATCCGATCAAGCTATGTTTACAGGGATTGATGATGGAAATGAGGAAACGGCCATTAACATTAAGACGAAAAAAGACCGAAAGCAATCCACTTTTGGAAAAATTGGTTCTGCATTTGGAACGCCGGGGCGATTTGACGGACAAGGAAATGTAAACAGAATTAATAATGACGAGCAATATTCATTTATTGGGACTGCCAATAATGTAAATAAACAAAACTTTAATAATGGCGATATCACTAACTTTTCTGGAGGTGGCGGCGGAAGAGGCGGCGGTGGCATGACTATTAATTTTTCGGGTGGAGATGGTGGCACCGATGCGAATGCAAGAGGTATAGCGGAAACCTACTCTTTAGGCGGTAACTATTCAAATGTATTCAATGACAAAAAAATGGATTTTAATACCAATGCAAATGCAAGTGATGTGTCTAGGTATAATACGAGTAATTCATTTACGCAAAATTTAATACCCGGGAATAATTTTAACAGAATAAGCAACTCAATTTCAAATAGTAGAAATCAACAACAAAGGTTTAATGCTACCATTGACAATAAAGTTTCTGAATCTTTTTCTTATAGATTCACGCCTAATTTTTCTCAACAACATAACACATCCAATAGCGAGTCTACTACCAATACGACTTTGCCAGATGGCACACCTACCAATGGAACCGCTACAAAAGCTTCAAGCGTTTCGGATGCTACCAATATTTCAAATACTTTATTGTTAAGAAAAAAGTTTGTCAAAAAAGGAAGAACCATTTCTTCTACCCTTACACAAGGATACAATGAGTCTCTTTCTAATGGTAGTCAATTTACGGACCAGCTTTTTTACACGAATGGTGTATTAACAAAAGATTCGATTTTAGATCAACAAAACAAAAGAAAAGGACTTACGCAAAGTTATTCTGCAAATGTGGTGTATACCGAACCCATTACTAAAAAATCTTTATTAGAGTTTAATGCGTATTTAAATCAAAATAACAGTAGTTCAAGTAAAAGAGTATTTGATAAAAACGGTCCGACTGGACAATATGATCTTTTGAATACAAGATTAACCAATGAATTTAATTCAGAATATACCTATGCGGGTGGAGGAATGAACTATAGATTAAATCAAAAGAAGTATAATTTCTCAACAGGCTTCTCTTTGCAAAATGCAATGCTAAATGGAGTGAATACAAGTACGAGCACTAAGATTAAGCAAGAGTTCAAAGACATCTTGCCATCTGCTATGTTCCAATATAATTACTCTCAAACGCAGAACTTGAATTTTACCTATCGTACCTCAACCAATCAGCCTTCGCTAACACAATTACAGCCGGTTTTGGATCAAAGCAATATTAACAATCAGTCTATCGGTAATCCAAATTTAAAGCGAACCTATAATCACAATTTGAACTTAAGATTCTTCTCTACTAAAATTCTTTCTCAACGTAATTTCTTTGCATTAATCAATGCGCAATTTGCGAATAATTCAATTGTGAATTATGATAGTATTTTACCAACCAGACAAACCCTGTCTAAGCCAGTAAACGTGAATGGTATTTATCGTGTTAATGCAACTGTAAATTATGGGTTTGGTGTTAAGAAATTATATTCAAGAATCAACTTTAGTTTAAACGCTGGTTATAATAATAATGTTAACTATGCGAATGGTGTATTAAATACTATTATTATTAAATCGTTCGCACCAAGTATTAATTATACATTTAGTTTGGACGAAGTCTTAGACCTAACCCTTGTAGCAAGACATAATTACAACAATACCAATAATGCAATTAACAAAGCATTAAATACCAATTATGTAACTAGAATTTACAATGCCGATGTAATTAACTACTTGCCATTTAATATCGTAATGAGCCAATCCATGAATTATACGATTAATGAAGGACGTGCAGCAGGTTTTAATACAGCCGTGCCTATTTGGAATGCAAGTATTTCGAAATTCTTTATGAAAAACAAAAGAGCTGAATTAAAAATTAGTGCTTTTGATATTTTAAATAAAAATGTGGGTGTTTCTAGAAATGTATCTGCAAACCAAATTGTGGACCAATCTTATAACGTGATTAACCAATATTTCTTAATTGGGTTTACCTATAGTCTTCAGAAGTCGGGGTTGGGTGGTGGTGGAGGTCCAAAGATGACCATTAGAATGTAATTTCTAAATATTGATCCTTAAAAATTCTTATCTTTAAAAACATAAATAATATAATAGTATGAAAAAAATATCAATTGCTTTATTCATTGGCTTGTTTGCGTTTGTAGCTGCCAATGCACAAATGAAAGAAGGTAAAATTGTCTACGAGCGTAAAATTAATATGTGGAAAATGATTACTGATCCAGAAATGAGAACAAGAATTCCAGAGTTTAGAACTTCTGAATTTGAATTATTATTCAATGATCAAGCAAGTTTATTTCGTTCTGTACCCGAGGACGAAGCACCCGATCCATTTGCCAACAACGGCGGAGAAAGAGGAGGAAGGGCTTTTACTTTTCGTATGCCTGAAACCACCACCTATACCGATATCAATGCTCAAATGCAATACGAGTCAAGACCTATGTTTGAAAAAACATTTTTAGTGGTAGATTCTTTAAGTCCTTTAAAATGGAAAATTTCAGAAGAAACAAAAACCATTGCAAAGCATGTATGTAAAAAAGCAACCACTATGATCACTGCCCAAAATGTAAGAATTGGTGGCGGAGGAGGTGGCGCGCGCGCGATGGGACGTAACAATGGCGATACAACCAATAGACCAACTGCTGCAATTACACCTAAAGAAACAGAAGTGGTAGTTTGGTATACCGAGGACATTATTGCTTCTGTAGGCCCTGATAATTATTTTGGTTTGCCTGGTGCTATTTTAGAAGTGGACATGGACAATGGTGCCACCGT
>CAIOYQ010000176.1 GCA_903862505.1 uncultured Bacteroidota bacterium | reverse complement strand
TTCTTTGCAGGTAAAAACTTTTCAGCACATCTGCCACAACTTCCTGGTTGTGTTACAACAGGAAAGACACCCGATGAAATAAAAGCTAATATCATAGAAGCTATTGAATTTCATTTAGAAGGTATTAAGGATGATGGAGAGAAGCCTCCAGTATCTTTTAGAGGCAAATATGAGCTGATCTACAAATTTGATGCACAAAGTTTACTTAAGTATTATAAGAATGTTATTACAGGATCAGCTTTAGAAAAATACTCGGGAATTAATCAAAAGCAGCTAAATCATTATGCTAATTTGCATCGGAAACCAAGAGTAGAGCAATTAAAGAAAATACAATTGGCCTTTCACAACCTGGGTAAAGAGTTAATGGCAGTTGAATTGCAAACGGAAATTTTATAATATCTTTTACTGAACCTTCAGTTTCTCCCTCATGGATAAATTTGAAAGCCCCGCGCTCATTTAGGTATTATACCCCTACCACTCTTTTATTAAATGCACTATTTCTTGCGGCTTCTAATATGCGAATTATATTTTTCCCTTCCTGTGCCGTTGTGGGAACAGGTGCATTATTTAAAATAGCATCCGCCATTTTTTCATAAAACACACCGTAGTTGCCAGGAATACTTGGAACTATTCTATTTGTAATGAGTCCATTGTGGTCCGTATATAAAGTGCCGTAATCTGCTTCCGCTTCCATGCCCCAATTTTCAGTACCCGGCTTTTTACCTGCTACTAATTCAGCTTCTTGTATATCAGATCTGTTTTTGATAAAACTTCCTTTGGTGCCATATACTTTATAGCCGGGCAGTTGTGTCATAAATACCATACCACTTGTTAAGGTAATGCGGTGCGATGGATAGTAAAGTATCATAGAAAAATAATCATCTACAATACCTACTTTTCTTGTGATTCTTATATCCGCAAATACCGCTAATGGCATGCCGCATAAAACCAATGCTTGGTCTACTAAATGTGGACCTAGATCATACAATAATCCTGCACCAGGTGTTACGGTTTCCTTATGTTTTTTAGGGCTTAAAGTAGTACGGTACCTTTCAAAGGATATTTGAACATCTAAAAAATCACCAATTTCTCCTTCCTGAATTAATTTTTGTAAGGTTAAAAAATCGGCATCGTATCTTCTGTTTTGATACACAGCTAATTTTAATCCTTTTTTATTTGCAAGTTCATCTAACTCCTGCGCTTCTGCCGAAGTATTGGTAAATGCTTTTTCACATACCACATGCTTGCCAGCCAATAATGCACTTTTAACATATGCATAATGAGAATCATTAGGGCTATTCACCACCACTAAATCAATGGTAGTATCTGCTAATAATTCCTCGTAGCTATTATAAGATTTAGTACCAGGGTAGGCCGCCACAATATTTTTTGTAGAGCGCTCCCAACTTCCCACTAAATTAAAATGGGGATTGGCTGCAATAAATGGAGCATGGAAAACTTTTCCGCTCATGCCAAAGGATACAAGTGCTGTGTTTATCATGTATTAAAGGTAAAAAAAATACCTCTGAGTTATCAGAGGTATTTTAAAAATATTAAGAGGGGGTACTATCCTGCCACTTGCTTTCTGATAATGTTTAATGCACCACCTGCTTTAAACCACTCAATTTGTTGTTGGTTATAAGTATGGTTTGCTTTAATAGTGTCCGTGCTTCCGTCCTTATGTGTTAATACTAAAGTTAACGGTGTGCCTGGAGCAAAACTAGTTAAGCCAGTTACATCAATGCTATCGTCTTCTTGAATTTTATCGTAATCGGCTTTGTCTGCGAAAGTTAAAGCCAACATGCCTTGCTTTTTCAAGTTGGTTTCGTGGATACGCGCAAATGATTTAGTCAATACTACTCTCACACCTAAATGTCTTGGTTCCATTGCAGCGTGCTCGCGAGAACTTCCTTCTCCGTAGTTTTCATCACCTACTACAATCGTCCCCACGCCAGCAGCTTTATATGCTCTTTGTGTATTAGGTACGGTATCATAGTTACCATTAATTTGACTCTTAAC
>CAIOYQ010000175.1 GCA_903862505.1 uncultured Bacteroidota bacterium | reverse complement strand
AAATCTGGTTGTTGTGTTTTGGGCGAACCACCTTGATCAAAATAAACTATTGAGAACCAAGCCCTTTGCCAAACACCCCCGTCTAATACTTGCCAATAAAAACTAATTGAATCAGATGCCGTTACTTGTAATTGATTAAATTCTCCTGCACAAATAGTATCCTTAAGAACCGTTAGGCTTACAGTTGTCGGAGAAGTCTGCCCATAACTTTTACTAGCATTTAAGCTAAAAGTTATCGCGAGAAAAATAGAAAATATTCGTAAAAAATGCTTCAAGATTATACCAAGTTTAGACAGGGTACTAAGTTACATATTTTATATAAAAATATGAAGTAATATGAGCATATAAAAAAGGCTAAATCAACGTTTTAGGTAGATTTAGCCTTTTCTTAATGTTTAACGCCAAAAAAGTTAAAAGATTAATACTCTTTCATCCTCAAAACGGCATTATGTACTTGGTCATATTCATAGTTTTTGAACCTTCTAGCAAAGTTCAAACCTAATACAACACTCGCATTTGCAGTTACATAACTTCTTGAATCCATATCTGAAATAAGCTTTGCATTTAAATTAAGCATCACATTTCCAATTCTAGGTCTCAATCCAAATGTGAGTGTATAGAAATCTAGTTTAGAATTCAAAACAGTATTCGCATCTTTATCAATAACATCCCCTATTATTTTACCAAAATTAAGGTTAAATAATTTCATCGTGAAAAACGATAATTGTGGCTCAATGATATTTGATTTAAAATATAACCCGCCTTTAGCTGGTGTGGTTGAGGTGGTTGCAAAACTATAACTTTGATTAGGTACCCATACTGAAACTTTTATACCAAACGCATTGGATGTTGATCTGTCTTTACCATTTTCCAAAACATTTTCACGAATACCTACTTTACGGTATAGACCAAACTCATAAGTGGAAGAAGCTGTTTGAACTTGATAATTAGCGATATCTGTATTAGATTGAATATCATAAAAATTAGATATCAATCCAGCACCCATTTGAAATTGATAAGTAAATGGTCGTTTTCTTTTTATTTCTTTTACTTTTTGATCAGTTAAATAATTAACCACTTTAGCCTCTCTGTCATTGATAGCTGTCAAATTTCTTAAATAAAATTCTTTCTTGGTAGAGATAATAATTCCAAAGGCGCCAACATAATCTTTATTAGAAATCAATAAATCAATTTCATAAATTCTTTGCAAAAAGATGCGTTCATCTATTAAGGTTAACAAAGACTCATATTTCATACTATTATAGTACTTGTACTCTTCTACCCTCTTCAAAATTATCTTTGCATTGTTAAAATCCTTGTTGGCCAAGCTCTTCTCTGCTTTTTCCATATAAGTTTCAAAGGCCAATTTAACCAATTGCATTTTTTGTTCATCATATTTAATAATGAAACCTTGATCTATCTGTCCCAATACCTTTATGGAGTTTAATGCCTCCAAAAAATCATTGGAACTTACTTTGGGATAAAATTTTGCTTCAATGTAATCAAGGGCTTCCTGTTTTGCATCAATAATAGTAGTGTTTCCTGGGTATTTTACCATTAACAAATCATACTCTTTGATCGCATCTCTAAACCCGCTTATTTCGTTATAAGTCTCATTTTGATACAACTTGTTTTTAGCAAGCACTAAAGCAGCTTGGAAATCATCTGATTCAATGTTTGTCAATAAAGAATTTAATTGATTATCCAGCGCCTTCACTTTTGCTTGAAATTCTAGATCATTAACTATTCTTTGTGGATCCAATGTATTCTGCACTTCAATTAAAGAATATAAGTTATTCTTATCCAACATGAACTCATTATATTTTTTTTGATTCACTCTCGTATTAGAATTTGAGCCCTCTAACACATTGTCTAGTTTGTCAGACAAAATGCTTAATTCAAACTTTAACTTAGTGAAATTCTGTTCTATAAACTCTTTTTTTGCCACTGCAATTAAACCATAAAGCTTTTTTTCTCCCACTTCATTCTGGTACCTAATAATGGGGTTTGAAAAAGAAAGCTTAGACTCAATATCAGTACTAAATTCATACTTCATTACCTCTGAAGGCAAATTTTTTGTTTTATTGCTATTATTATTAAATGAAATTTGAGAGAATTTGGCATTATTAACAACACTAATTTTAGAGATAATTTGTTTCGCTAATCCTGCTTTTAATTGTGACTCTAACTCCAATCTTAATTGCGAATTAACAGACTTCCCAGTGTAATCGACAGACCCGACGAAGTAAAGGTAGTCATCCCCAAATGTATTATCGACCGCTTTATCGTCCTTTAAATTAATAATGCCTTGTGCATTTGCATTACTATTTAAAAATAAAAATGCGGACAATAAAAAGTAGAACCCGATTTTTAGTAAACTCGTTTTCATTGATGTATTTTAAATTATCTAAGTACGTTGCAAAAACTAGTTGTCCAACTTAGACATTTCTTGCTCAAAAATTTCTCTAAATTTAGCTTGATCTGATTCTAATTTAAAAGCTTTTTGATTAGACATTGCTTTTAAAGTACCCGCAAGTATACTTTTCTTTGATACTTCAATTACCATCCAAGTATCATATACTCCATTTGCTTTTTTCAAAGTTTTAGTATCTACTATTTTAATATTTGAAACTGCTTCATTCGTAATAGTTCTAGTCGTTGACTCGAATTTTTTAGAGAAGTCATTTGAATTGTTGTCAGATGTGTTTTGGAAATACTGTTCAGTAACTCCTTTAATAGCTGTACCAATGGTATTCGCTAACACAGCTTCCGCATTGTGTCTTGCGATCATTTCACCACCTTGCAAATCTCTACTTTCTCCATTTGCCCTTGCTCTAAGAAATTCTGCATTGGTCTTGTACTCTTTTTCACTAAATGGAAGTTTTACTTCTCTACTATCGTCCACTTTAGTTAAAGCGATAGATGAAGAGCATGATACCAATGTAATTGACGCTAAAACCATACTTGCTATGATGGCAATGTTATTTTTTTTCATTTTAATAAATTTACGTTGTGATGCTAAAAATTGCACTACTAAGATATTAAAATAAAATAACAAGTATGTGTTAAATTCTTATTATTTTAGGCAATTCCATCCACAACGGCTTCCTTGTGGATTTTTTGTACCAAACCTTGTAAAACCTTGCCTGGGCCAACTTCTGTAAAGGCAGTGGCCCCATCCGCTACCATGGACTCAACGGTTTGGGTCCATTTTACGGCACCCGTTAATTGGGCGATTAAATTTTCTTGTATTTCAACAGGATTGGTTACGGCTTTGGCCACTACATTTTGATAGACTGGACAAATTGGAGTGTTAAAAGTAGTGGCTTTTATAGCTGCTGCTAATTCAATTTTCGCAGGCTCCATTAAAGGGGAATGAAAGGCACCTCCAACCGGTAAAACCAATGCTCTTTTGGCACCCGCTTCCTTCATTTTTTCACAAGCAATTTCAATTCCTTTTACCGAACCAGAAATCACCAACTGACCGGGACAATTATAATTGGCTGCTACTACTACTTCATTCGTTTCTACAGAAACACTTGCACATACTTCTTCTACTTTTTCATCCGCCAATGCCAAAACCGCAGCCATCGTAGAAGGTTGAATTTCACATGCGGCTTGCATTGCTTTTGCACGAATACTAACCAAGCGTAAAGCGTCTTCAAAGCTCAATGTTTTATTAGCAACGAGTGCACTAAATTCTCCTAAAGAATGCCCTGCAACCATATGTGGCGTTACTTGGGGCATGGTTAAATAGGCAATTACCGAATGTAAAAAAACGGCGGGTTGGGTAACATTGGTTTGTTTTAATTGCTCATCGGTTCCTTCAAACATGATATCGCTAATGCGAAATCCTAATATTTCATTTGCCTTTTCAAACAAGGCTTTTGCTGCTTCATTTTGTGCGTATAAATTCTTTCCCATTCCTGAAAACTGACTTCCTTGTCCAGGAAATACATAAGCATGTTTTGACATAGCATTCATTTTATAATTTCAAAAATAGGGCATTAATGGTTAACAAAAAAAAGGTGGAGTCCTCACTCCACCTTAACACTAAAACTAACCCGACCCAATTGCTAATCATTTATATCTACATACTTTAAAAATTCCATCTTTGTTTGTTCTTCGTGAAACTTGCCACCAAAAAATGTAGTAATCGTATTAGAACTATCATCTTTCACCCCTCTGCTGGACACGCATAAATGCTTTGCATCCATCATAATAGCTACATCCTGTGTTTGTAATACCGTCTGCAAAGCCTTACCCACTTGCATGGTTAAACGCTCCTGAACTTGCGGGCGTTTTGAGAAATACTCCACCAATCTATTTAATTTACTTAATCCTATCACTTTTCCACTGCTTATGTACGCGACATGTGCTTTTCCAAAGAAGGGCACAAAATGATGCTCACAATTGGTATAAAAATTAATATTCTTTTCTACCAACATTTCATTGTATTGAAATTTGTTTTCAAACAAAGTCATGCTTGGCATGTTTGCAGGATTTAATCCCTGAAACAATTCTTTTACATACATTTTAGCTACTCGAAGTGGCGTGCCTCTTAAACTATCATCACGCAAATCCATTCCTAAAATCTCCATAATGGCTTTGAAGTGGGGTTCTATCGCAGCAATTTTTTCCTCATCCGATATATCAAATGCATCCGCACGCAAAGGCGTTTCCACGGAACTTGCTTTATGCTCATCACCCATTTCTTCAATTAATAAATTATCTACCGCCAACTTTTCTTCCTTAAGCGGGGTAGTCAACAAAGTTTCTTTCTGTTTCATACAGACGTATTTTTAAGTCTAGTGATTCAGATATGCGAGGTCTTAATAAATTGTAAATCACAATGGCAATATTTTCGGCCGTTGGATTTAAACTTTTAAAAAACTCCGTATCCAAGTTTAAATTTTTATGATCAAACCTACTTTTCACTTCCTCCTCTACAATAGTACTTAAGTCCTTGGTGTTGATTACAAATCCCGTAATAGGATCTGGCACACCATTTACTTGTACTATCAATTCATAGTTATGACCATGATAATTAGGGTTGGAACAGGCACCAAAAACTTGTTTGTTTTTTTCATCTGTCCAGTCGGCACAAAACAATTTATGCGCGGCATTAAAATGCTCTTTTCTAAAAACCGCTACCTTATGACTCATGCTTCCAAATTAAGAGAACAAAGTTACGTTATTATTAACGCGACAAAAGCAATAATGTTTAATCTTTAATGTAAACTGTTAAACGTTGAGGAATTTTGCCCAAAATCGAAAAGTTATCTCAACAAAACTCAGGCACCGCGTTTGTTAACCTCCAAAATACTCCACATAAATACGTGGGGTCTCATATAATTTAATGCAGTGCAGTTGAATTTCAGCAGGAATATGAGGAGCCAATTGTTTCCAAATGGCAATGGCTAAATTTTCGGTACTACACATTTGCTCTTGCATAAAAGGAACATCGATATTTAAATTCTTATGGTCTAACTCGTCAATAATGGCGGTCTTAATAAGGATGCTTAATTTTTTTACATCAAATAAAAAACCTGTTTCAGGATGGGGCAACCCTTTTACGGTCACAAACAATTCATAATTATGTCCATGCCAGTTTTCATTGGCACAAACGCCAAATACTTCCTCGTTCTTTTCCTTTGACCAACTTGGATTCGCTAATTTATGCGCTGCGTTAAAATGTTCCACTCTAGTTAAATACACCATCTTCTTCAAATATATTAGACTGCAAAGATATAAATTTGATTGTCAAGAAAGCATTTTTTAGTTCTCTTTAACGACCTTTGCCTTATGAGAGTTATCATTACAGCTGCAACGCATGGTGAATGGATGCCCAGTTTTCAAAAAATTAATCCAAAATACGTAGGAAACAGTAAAAAGTTTTCGGTAGGATTTCATGAATCCGGCATTGGCATGTTGGCATCTAGTATCTCCCTAATGAAAATGTTTACGCAAGAAACGCCCACCCTTATTATTCAAGTAGGCATTGCAGGTTGCTTTGATAAAAAAATTCCATTGGGAAAAGTATTTGCAGTGAAAGATGATTTTGCAGGGGATATAGGCGTGATGGAAAATAAAGTTTGGAAGGATTTGTTTGATATGAAATTGGATAAGCCCAATGATGCTCCTTATGAAAAAAAGAGTTTACCCAATCCTTGGTTGAATCAATTTAATATATTGAATTTACCTACTAAAAAATCGGTAACCGTAAATACCATTACCACCGATAAAAACCAAATACAATTATTAAGTAGTCGTTACAAAGCAGTGCTAGAATCCATGGAAGGCGCCAGCTTGCATTATATGGGAAGAGATTTAACCACCCCCTTTATTCAAATTAGAGCAGTGAGTAATTATGTTGGTGAAAGAGATAAATCAAAATGGAAAACGCAGGAAGCCATTTATAATTTAAATGAGACCCTGTTAGAATTTTTAGACGCATTATATAAAACTGCTTAAGATGCCTGCAATTGATATAGGATTTTCCCCCTGCCCTAATGATACATTTATTTTTGATGCCCTGGTGAATCATAAAATTGATACCAAGGGCTATACATTTAATACTCATTTAGAAGATGTACAAACCCTTAATGAATGGGCTATACAGGGCAAATTACCTGTTTCAAAAATCAGCTATGGTGTTTGGCCCTTAGTGAAAAATAATTATCATATATTAAATGCTGGCGGTGCTTTAGGAAAGGGCGTGGGTCCATTATTAATTTATAAAGAAAACGCCACAAGTACATTAGAAAATGATGGTAAACCAACAATTGAAACCATGAGTGTTGCCCTACCTGGCATGAACACTACGGCACATTTATTATTTAGTTTAGCATTTCCGCAAGTAAAAAATAAAAAGTTTTTGCTATTTAATGAAATTGAAGACGCTGTATTAAATGGTCAAGTAGATGCAGGCGTAATCATTCATGAAAACCGATTTACCTATTTACAAAAGGGATTAACTAAGTGGATGGATTTGGGTACTTATTTTGAAGAAACTTTTAATGCACCTATTCCACTTGGAGGAATTATTGCGCGCAAGGATATGCCCAATGAAGAAGTTCAATTGCTAGATAGCTTAATTAAAGAAAGTGTGCAATATGCTTTTAAAAATAGCTATGAAATCCTACCTGAATTTGTAAAATGCCATGCACAAGAAATGTCAGAACAAGTAATGCGTCAGCATATAGATTTGTATGTAAACGATTTTACAGAAGACATGGGGGACACTGGCAAAAAAGCCATTGAGCAATTGGAAAAAGTATGGAGCGAAATAAATGGCTAAGGCTTCAAGGCTTTGGCATAAGCGGCTAAAACTCTTTCTCTAGCTTCCTCATGCACCACAATGGGTTTAGGATATTCCAAACTATCTAACTCTGGCACCCACTTTCGAATATACTTTAAATCCTTATCAAATTTTTCGGTTTGCAAACGCGGATTAAACACCCTAAAATAGGGCGCTGCATCACATCCGCTTCCACTCGCCCATTGCCATCCTCCATTGTTCGCCGCTAAATCAAAGTCTAATAATTTTTGTGCGAAATAAGCTTCACCCCAACGCCAATCAATTAATAAATGCTTGGTCAAAAAACTTGCAACAATCATACGCACTCGGTTGTGCATAAAACCGGTTGTATTTAATTCTCGCATGCCAGCATCTACAATCGGATAACCAGTGCGCCCTTCACACCATGCTTCAAATTCTTTTTCATTATTACGCCATTCAATAAAATCATATTGTGCTTTAAATGATTTTCCATTCGCTACTTGTGGAAAATGCCAAAGAATCATATGGTAAAAATCACGCCAAATTAATTCATTAAAAAAAGTACTATTCAAAGACTGCGTTTCAAGCGCCAATTGTCTTACCGAAATAGTACCAAAACGAAGGTGTACGCTTAATTGGGTCGTGCCTTTTATGGCCGGAAAATTTCTTTGATCGGTATATTTTTTAACTAATCCTGCTTCCCATTTTATAGGCGGCATTACTAAATCAGAAGGCTCAAATCCAATGTCCTCAAGCGTTGGAATGGATAATGGTTTCGTGTCTAAAAAAAAATCTACCAGCTTTATCGAAGGATGTATTTTAGGAATATGATTTAACCAATAAGCGCGCCACTTGTTGGCATAGGGAGTATAAATGGTATAAGGTTTTCCATCATCTTTTATTACTTCGTCCTTTTCAAAAACAACCTGGTCTTTAAAGTGATGAAAAGTAGCCCCTGCATTTTCAACTAATTTTGCAATCGAATCGTCTCTCTCATTTGCTATAGGAGCATAATCATGATTAATATAAACCCCGTTTACTTTATACAATTTCAATAACTTTTCAAAAACCTCAACGGGGGTTCCAAACATGACACACATAGACTTTCCTTTGGCAACTAATTTATCTTGCATGGACAGGATGGTTCGATGGATAAAATCAACTCTCCTGTCTTTTTTCTCTACTTGCTGACTTAAAATATATTTATCAAATATAAATAGAGGTAAAACTTGATAACCCTGCAATTTGGCTTGGTACAACGCATGGTACAAACCCACATTGTCTTCGAAACGTAAATCTCTTCTAAACCAAAATATAAGTACAGGTGCTTTCATTGCTTTGATTGTTTATTAAAATCTCTGTCAGGATTAACAATATTAACAAAAAATAGTTCTAGGTAAGAGACAATATATTTAATTTAGCCTTATGCAAATTGGACAAATCACCACCGCCCTTGAAACTTGGGCACCCCTTTCTCTTCAGGAAGAATATGATAATTGCGGATTATTAGTAGGACATCCCGATACCAATTGTACAGGTGTTTTATGCTCCTTGGATCTTACCGAAGCAGTATTAGACGAAGCCATTGAGAAAGGATGCAACCTTATTGTAAGCCATCACCCTATTATTTTTAAAGGCATTAAGCAATTTGACGAAACCCATTACGTGGCAAGAACTGTGCGCAAAGCGATCCAACAAAATATTGCCATTTATGCCCTGCATACCAATTTGGACAACTTAATAGACGGGGTAAATAAAACCTTGGCAGACCGTCTTCATTTGGAAAACAAACGAATTTTGACCCCCAAACCAGGTTTTAAAGACCAAAATGGTCAGGAAATTGGCTCGGGCTTAATTGGTGAGCTTCCTTTAGAAACGGATGAAACCGCATTCATAAAATGGATTAAAGAAAAATTTAATTTGAGCCTTATAAAGCATACCGCATTTACAGGAAAACAATTGAAAACCATTGCTTTATGTGGTGGTGCGGGTAGCTTCTTGATTCAGGATGCTAAAGCACAAAAAGCGGACTGTTATATTACAAGTGACCTTAAGTACCATGACTATTTTGAGGCGGATGGAAAGCTTCTTTTAGTAGATATTGGTCATTGGGAGAGCGAACAATGGGTTTCGGAGCTAATTATTGCTTATTTAACAACGAAATTCCCTACCTTTGCCGTCCTCCAATCCTTGGTGTGTACACAACCTATAACATACTTTAAATAAACTTGAAATATGGCATCAGTCAAAGACTTTTCAGTAGAAGAAAAATTAGTAAACCTTTACAAACTTCAAACTGTAGACAGCAGTATTGATCAAATCAAAATTCTTCGTGGTGAATTACCCATGGAAGTAAAAGATTTGGAAGACGAAGTACAAGGTTTAGTGAACAGACAAACTAGAATTGAAGAAGAAATCAATGGAATTACTGAATTCATTGAAGATAAGAAATCTATCATCAAAGAAAGTGAAGCCTTACTTGCTAAATACGAAGCACAAAGCGATAACGTAAAAAACAATCGTGAGTTCGAAGCAATCAATAAGGAAATTGAAATGCAAGGTTTAGAAGTGAAACTTAGCGAGAAAAATATTCGTGACGCCAACGAGGAATTAGCAGAAAAAGTAAAGGTATTGGATGCTGCTAAAAAAACGATTGCGGTTAAAGAAGGTGTCTTAAACCATAAGAAAGAAGAATTAGAAAAAATCATCGCTGATACCGAAATTGAAGAGAAAGAATTAGACGTAAAAAGCGCAGAAGCAAGAGCTCATATTGACGAGCGTTTATTGTATAGCTACGACCGTATCCGAAACAGTTACCGTAATGGTTTAGCTGTGGTTACCGTTGAAAGAGATGCATGTGGTGGATGCTTTAACTCTATTCCTCCTCAACGTCAAAGCGAAATTCGCTTACATAAAAAAATCATCGTATGTGAAAACTGCGGTAGAATTTTGGTTGAGAAAGAGGCTGCGACAGCAGCCGATGTGAAGAAGAAGTAGTCTCTGATAAAAGAGGGAAGTAATCGCAGCCGATGTGAAGAAGAAGTAGCGAAGCTACTGATGAATGAGAGTAGTTATTAAAAGGATACTTCACAATTAATATATTCATAAAAAAAGGGTAGCCCAACAGCTACCCTTTTTTTATGAGACCCAATTTTAATGTATATTGCAAATGCGATGTTAGTTAAACTAGAAATACAAAATTATATCCTCATTGATCAGTTAAGCATTGATCTCTCCTCCCAGTTATCTGTGATTACAGGAGAAACGGGTGCGGGTAAAAGTATTATTATGGGTGCACTGGGGTTAATACTAGGTGACCGAGCAGACAGTATGGTTTGTAGAAACGCCGAAAAGAAATGTTTTATAGAGGGCACTTTTCAATTGAATCACAAGGAACAATACACTACTTTTTTTGAAACCAATGATATTGAACTCACCAGTGAATTAATCATTAGAAGAGAAATAAGTGCACAAGGAAAGTCTAGGGCCTTTATTAATGATACTCCTATTAATTTAAACGAGTTAAAGCAATTAACCACACAACTAGTGGATTTGCACCAACAATTTGATACCCTCACTTTGGGGGATACCGATTTTCAAAGAACCGTTATTGACGCTTTAGCCAATTTGCAAAAGGAAGTTGTCCATTATCAGCAATCCTATCATGCTTGGAAAGAAAATGAGAAGCATTTACATGAACTCATTGCACAAAAGGAAGCCTTTGAAAAAACGGAGAGTTATAACCAACATTTATTGCAGGAATTGGCAGAATTAAACTTGCAAGTAAACGAATTAGAAGAGATAGAAAAAGAATTGAAATTCTTAGAAAATGCAGTGCAAATAAAAGCACAAATTGATGCAAGTGTTCAACAATTGGAAAGCTCGGACAATCCCATCGTACAACAAATAAAACAAATTGGCCATTCACTAGAATCTATTGTAAAATGGCAGCCCGATTTTGAAGGACTTTTAATCCGATTAAAAATAGCTCAAATTGAACTGGCAGATATTGCAAGTGAATTAATTGTTTGGCAGGATAAAATTGACTTTGACGGAAATAAAATTATTACTTACCAAGATAGGTTGTCATTAGGTTATAGCTTACAAAAAAAGCACAAGGTGCAAACTACTAATGAATTACTTGCCATTCAATCACAATTGGAAAAAGAGCTAGAAGCAGTTTTAAATTTAGAAGAAAGTATTGCACAACTTACAGCAACCGTTGCAGCGCAAAGCAAAGAAGTTAGTGCTATCGCAAAAACTTTGTCAGAGAAAAGAACAAAGCAGGTGGATCCGTTTACAAAAAATGTGAACCAGTTACTTCACCAGGTAGGGATGCCCAATGCTAAAATAAAAGTAACTATTGAACAAGTTCCTTTTAACCAATATGGACAGGATAAAATTGATATTTTATTTGATGCCAATAACACCAAACGTTTTGAACCCATCAGAAAAGTAGCCAGCGGTGGTGAATTAAGTCGTTTAATGCTGTGTATAAAATCTTTAGTAGCAAAATCGGTGGATTTACCAACCATGATATTTGATGAAATTGATACGGGTATTTCCGGCGAACCTGCAAAACAAGTAGGCCTATTGCTTCAGCAATTGGGACAAAACAGGCAAGTACTATGCATCACACACCAACCTCAAATTGCCGCAAAAGGCCATACTCATTTATACGTTTACAAAGAACAAAAAGGAAAAGAAACCCAAACGCATTTAAAAACCTTGTCTAATGAAGATAGAGTTTTACATATAGCGCGAATGATTGGTGGAGATCCTCCAAGCAAAACAGCTATGAGCAATGCGCAGGAGCTGATGACGAATTAGCCTATTTTATGCGCTTTTATCAGCTATTATATTTATTTTTATGACAATATATAAACCATCAACATGGCATACAATTTACTAAAAGGGAAAAGAGGAATTATTACAGGTGCATTAGACCAAAATTCTATTGCATGGAAAGTAGCTGAAAAAGCACACGAGGAAGGTGCAACCTTTGTTTTAACCAATGCGCCTATCGCAATGCGTATGGGAGAAATTAATGGCTTGGCAGAAAAAACAAATTCTAAAATTATACCTGCCGATGCAACAAGTGTGGAAGAATTAACCAACTTATTTACAGAATCTCAACAAATATTAGGAGGCAAGATTGATTTCGTTTTACATTCTATTGGCATGAGTGTAAATATTAGAAAGAAAATTGCTTATCCTGAATTGAACTACGATTATTATGCAAAAGGCGTAGACGTTTCTGCCATGTCGCTTCATAAAATGTTAAGTGTTGCCTATAATATGGACGCTTTGAATGAGGAAGCCAGTGTGGTTGCATTAACTTATGCGGCAGCACAAAGAACCTACCCTTTCTATACCGATATGGCCGATATCAAAGCATTGCTAGAATCTATTGCACGTAGTTTTGGATACCATTATGGCTTAAAGAATAGAGTGCGTGTAAATACCGTTTCTCAATCACCTACAAAAACAACTGCTGGAACTGGGATTAAGGGATTTGGCGATTTCTTTGATTATGCTAATGCCATTGCTCCATTAGGAAATGCAAGTGCCGAAGATTGTGCCAACTACTGTATCACTTTATTCTCAGACTTGACAAAGATGGTAACCATGCAAAACTTATTCCACGATGGAGGATATTCTACAACTGGCGTAAGCGATTTGATTATGAAAAAAGCAGGTATCGCAGAAGAATAGAAATGAACACAGGAACAAGAACAATAAAATTCAAAAACAATTAATAACAACTTTATGGACACGACTCCTCAACTTATTGAAAATATAGGATATGTTGGCTCATTGTTAACTTCTATCACATTTATTCCACAGGTATATAAATCCTGGAAATCTAAAAGTGTGGGTGACTTAAGTATTGCTATGATTGTGATAGTAATATCTAGCACTATTGTTTGGTTAATTTATGGCTACCTCATTAGTAGTGGCCCAGTATTAGTTGCCAACGTAGTAGTACTGGTATTAACACTTGTGTTGCTTTACTTT
>CAIOYQ010000174.1 GCA_903862505.1 uncultured Bacteroidota bacterium | reverse complement strand
TTTCAAAATGTTGCGTTTTCTTTAAAGCAACACCTGGATAATTTACTTGGACAGAAGCTTTAGTGAAGTCGGAGCTAGTGGACCTTAACAATACCTGCACCTTATTGTAATTCATGTTCACGAACCAATTGCTTGGATAAGAATCTATGTTTTGCGCTACAATACTAGAATAGGTTAAAAACGTTAGGACTAAGACACTAAATACTTTTTTCATTAGGATGGTTTTTCTTCTTTAATTAATTTTTTTGGAGCTCCAATATCATTTACAAAAATCAAACAAATAGCAGCACATATCAATAAAACCCCTGCGGAAACTACTGCATAAATAGTTTGTCCATGATATATATATTTAACTATGAGTCCCCCAAATAATCCATTAATGATTTGAGGAATAGTAATAAAAAAATTAAAGATGCCCATATAAATTCCCAACTTGCCCAATGGAATTGACCCAGATAAAATTACGTATGGCATAGCTAAAATACTGGCCCACGCCAACCCTACGCCAACCATTGAATAAGTTAGCATTGCGGGGTCTTTGATAAAATAAATTGACAATAAACCAATACCTCCTGCAACCAAAGAAAATGCATGCGTACCTTTGCGGCCTAAAAATTTAGCAACCAAAGGTAAACACAAGGCATAAACAGCAGCCACTAAATTATAAACACCAAAAGAGGAAACAAATGCATTGTGCGCAATTGCTCCTTCAGGTGTTTTTGTATAATCACCACTCAATCCAAAAATATGTGTAGATACAGCATCATCCGTAAAAACCCACATGCTAAATAAAGCGAACCAAGTAAAAAATTGAACCAACCCTAATTGTTTCATGGTTTTTGGCATATTTACAAAATCCTTGAAAATATTTGAAAATTTTACTTTGGGTTTCACTTCAATATCTTTCTCTCCCTGAAATTCAGCCATTTCTTTTGGAGTATACTCTTTGGATAAAAAAACCGTTACTAATATTGCTATCATAAAAACTGCAGCGCCTATATAAAAAGAGTATTTAATGTTATCTGCAATTGTGTAGAAGACCTTTTCTCCTATTTTATATTCATAAGTTTTACTTGAAACACCTAATTTTGAAAGCCAATTTGGCAATGCTGAACCAACTACTGCTCCAACTCCAATTAAAAATGTTTGTATTGCAAAACCACTTGTTCTTTGCTCATCCGGCAAGTTATCAGCAACCAATGCCCTAAAGGGTTCCATGGAAACATTAAAAGACACATCCATAATCATTACAATTCCAGCCCCTATCCACAATGCAGGTAAAAAAGAAGATAATGCTCCAGAATTAGGTAAAAAAACCAATGCCAAAGCAGAAAAAATAGCGCCAATTAAAAAGTACGGTTTTCTCCTTCCCAACCTTGTCCAGGTAAGATCACTATAATGTCCAATAATAGGCTGAACAATCATTCCCACCAATGGTGCTACCACCCAAAATAATGGTAACTCATCCACATCGGCTCCAAAAGATTTTAAGATATAAGAGGTATTCCCATTTTGTAAGGCAAACCCAAATTGGATTCCTAAAAATCCAAAACTCATTATCACAATTTGCAAAATCGAAAGTCTTGGCATAGACTTTCTTTGTAGAAGGGTATTAGACATAATCAATCATTTAATGTGTAAAATTC
>CAIOYQ010000173.1 GCA_903862505.1 uncultured Bacteroidota bacterium | reverse complement strand
TATACGGGTAGTTTGGTTTGGGACCAGGAACTACCGGCGCATCAAAATAATTTTTCATTGATCCCATACTTTAAAACCAGTTATGGTAAAGATTTTGCGAATGCTGATGGCAGTAAAATAGCAACGCAACCTAGCTATGGGAGAGAAATAGGGATGGATGCAAAAATTAGTTTATCCTCTTCACTCAATTTAGATTTAACAGTGAATCCCGATTTTTCTCAAGTAGAAGTAGACAGACAGGTAACGAACCTAAGTAGATTTGAATTATTCTTTCCAGAAAGAAGACAGTTCTTTTTAGAGAATGCCGACTTGTTTGCTAATTTAGGTTTTGCCAATGTGCGTCCATTTTTCTCTAGACGTATTGGCTTAAATACAAATATTGATTTTGGTGCTAGAATGAGTGGACGTATTGACAAGAATTGGCGTATTGGTATCATGGATATGAAGACGGCCGAAAATAGGAATGATAATACCTTGGCACAAAATTTTGCAGTAGTGGCTATTCAAAGAAAATTATTTAAAAAATCAAGTATTGAATTATTTTATATTGATAAAACAGGATTAAATTATGAAGCACCGATAGCTGCAAATCCAAATTGCAATTGTGTCTATCAAGCGCCTGGAGCACCCTATAATAAAAACTTAGGTTTTGAATATTTAATTGCCCCATCTAATAATTTATGGTCTGGGAAAACTATTTTTATTAAATCATTTTCCTCAAATAAGCCATCAGATAAAGATTTTTTAAACGCTGGAAATTTACAGTACAGCAATCGGAAATGGATTGTTTCCTGGCAACATGAAATTGTAGGAAATAATTTTAATGCCGAAGTGGGCTATGTGCCAAGAAACAATTATATAAAAATTGCACCTTCTATCACCCGTTTATTTTTTCCAAAGAGTGGATCTATTTTAAGTCATGGTCCACAGTTAATGGGTACCTATTATTACGATATGGATTTTGCGCGCACCGATAATACTAAACAGTTTACTTATTTAGTTACTTTTCGGGACAAAAGCACCGTGGCAGGCGTTTTACAAAATGATTATGTAGAACTATTGGCCCCATTTGATCCCACCCGTATTGGAAAACAGCCTTTAGCTGCAAATACTAAGCATAGCTGGACTACTATTGGGTTGGATTGGATATCGGCCCCTCAGCACCAAGCCACATTTGCCTTGTCAGCAAGAACAGGTGGGTACTACGCCAATGGCCAATTATTGAGCATTACGGGAAATGTGGGTTATAGAATACAGCCCTTTATTAATTTTGATTTAGCGGTTACATACAATAAAATTAATCTGCCACAGCCTTGGGGAAATAACCATTTTTTATTATTAGGTCCTAAAGTAGATATCACCATGACCCATAAAATATTTTTTACTGCCTTTTATCAATATAATGAGCAAACAAAAAACATTAACTTTAATACCAGATTTCAATGGAGATATAAACCTGTTTCCGATTTGTTTATTGTTTACACCGACAATTATTATATCGGACCTGTATTTGTAAAAAATAGAGCAGTGGTACTAAAGCTTACTTATTGGTGGAATAAATAATAATTATGAAAAAAATAGTATTCGGAATTTTGTTGTTAATTATGAGTGTAAGCGTTAGCGCACAATCAAAGAGACAAATTGCAAAGACTATTGATTCCATTATGGCAAAGTACAATTCGCCAACGGAACCGGGCGCAAGTGTTTTAGTCATTCAAAAAAATAAAATTATTTTTAAAAAGGGGTATGGCATTGGCAATGTCGAAACAGCTGAGCCCATTCAAACCAATACTAATTTTAGATTGGCTTCTGTTACCAAGCAGTTTACAGCCATGTCTATTTTATTACTTGAAAAAAGGCGTAAGCTTTCTTTGGACGACTCGCTTACCAAATATTTTACTGGTTTTCCTGAATATGGAAAAGGCATTAGAATTAAAGATTTATTAACCCATAGTTCCGGATTATTAGATTACGAGGACTTGATGCCAAGCAATCAAACTGTTCAATTGCATGATACCAATTGTATGCAACTTATGTATATGACGGATAGTTTATACTTTCCTTCAGGCACAAAGTATAAATACAGTAATACAGGCTACTCCATTCTCTCTCTTATTGTAGAGCAAATAAGTGGACAATCCTTTGCACAATTTTTAAAAGAAAATATTTTTAAGAAAATTGGCATGAAAACAACTGTTGCTTTTGAGGAAGGAAAGTCCATTGTTGCAAATAGGGCATATGGACATAGTTACAAAAACGGTGCTTGGGTACAAACCGATCAAAGTATGACCAGTGCGGTGTTGGGGGATGGCGGAATTTATACCAATGTGGAAGAGTATGCGAAATGGGTAAAGTCATTATGGTCTTATAGATTTATTAGCCCCTCTATGCAAAAACGCGCCTGGTCTAGCACCAAGTTAGATAATGGAACCACAATAGATTATGGATATGGATGGCATGTAGAAGATTTTATGGGCAATACACATCCATATCATGACGGCAGTACGATTGGATTTAGAAATTCTGCTGGATTGTACCCAGATAAAAAATTAATGGTAGTGATTTTAACCAATAGAAACGAGCATGATCCCATTGAAGAAGTACATAAAATAGCTACGCTATTTTTAAAGTAATTTTTACTTATAAGTTGATGCAAGTTGCTTCCCAAGCAAATTTTTTACTTAACAATTGGTTCATCGTAAAGTAGCACCACCTTGCATTAGAATCGCTACATTGTAGTATAATTTATTATTTATGAAAAGAATATTTTACGTTTTTGGTTTACTACTCTGCTGTTTGCAAATACAAGCACAAGAAAATTTAAACACTTCAGAAAAAGTAATGTTGCCCAACGGGTGGGCCTTAAGTCCTGCTGGAGAAAGTTTACCGCTAGGAGACCTTCCCTTGAATATGGCTATTTCTAAAAGTAAAAAATGGATGGCGGTAACGAATAATGGACAAAGTACACAAACCATACAGTTGATCAATACGCTTACAGATAAAATTGAAGATAATATTGTTGTTGATAAAGCCTGGTTAGGTTTGGCATTTAGTAAGGATGAAAAATATTTATACGCATCCGGTGGTAATGACAATTGGATTTTACAATATGCCATTGCAGGAAATAAATTAAAATTATTGGACTCCATTAAACTAGGTGATAAGTGGCCTAACAAAATTTCACCCGCAGGAATCTGCATTGATGACAACAATGTTTTGTTTGTAGTCACCAAAGATGACAATGCATTGTATTCTATTAATTTAAATTCAAAAAAAGTTATCGCCAAAGTAAATTTACCGGCCGAAGCCTATACTTGTATACTGTCAAGCAATAAAAAAGAACTTTATATTTCTTGTTGGGGTGGTAAAAAATTATTGATATATGATATCGCAACAGGAAAAATCACCAATCAAATTGAAGTGGGCAGTCACCCCAACGATATTTGCATTACAAAAAATGGCTTGTATTTATTTGTTGCCAATTCCGATGATAATAACGTTTCTATTGTCAATACAAAAACAAAGCAAGTCATAGAAACCTTAAATGCTGCACTGTATCCAAATGCGCCATATGGTTCTACCACCAATGGAGTTGCATTAAGTTCGGACGAAAAAACATTATACATTGCCAATGCAGACAATAACTGTCTAGCCGTATTTGATGTTTCAGCAATTGGAAACAGTAAATCGAAAGGCTTTATTCCAGTGGGCTGGTATCCAACATCTGTAAAAACGATTGGCCAAAAAATATATGTAACCAATGGCAAAGGCTTTTCTTCTTTTGCCAACCCACTAGGACCAGACCCCTATAAAAAAAATGCACAAATGGGCGTTCAAAAGGGATTGCTAAAATCAACCAAAGATGTACAATATATTGCTGGCTTAATGAAGGGAACAATGAGTATTATTAATACCCCTTCCGACAAACAACTAGGATTATATTCAAAAGCAGTTTACGAAAACACGCCCTATACCAAAGAAAAAGAGCAAAGTTCCAGTGCAGAAATAGGATCGGTGATTCCGCAAAAAGTTGGCGATCCATCTGCCATTAAATATGTTTTTTACATTGTAAAAGAAAATAGAACCTACGATCAAGTATTGGGCGATTTACCAATGGGCAATGGAGATACCAGCCTTTGCTTATTTGGGGAGAAAATCACACCTAACCAGCATGCACTAGCAAAAGAGTTTGTACTCTTAGATAATTTTTATGTAAATGGGGAAGTAAGTGCGGATGGTCATAATTGGTCACTTGGTGGTTATGCTACAGATTATTTGGAAAAAAATTGGGTAACAAGTTATGGGGGCAGGGGCGGAAATTATGATGCAGAGGGTACAAGAGAAATTGCCAATAATAAAAATGGCTTTATTTGGGATTTCGCAAAAAGAGCGGGTATTAGCTATAGAACCTATGGTGAATTTGCGGATAATTATAAACCCAATATTCCTGTACTAAAAGACCATTTTTGTCCTTATTATACGAGTTGGGATGAAAAAGTGAGAGATACAACACGCGTTGGTCAATGGAAAAGAGATTTTGATTCATTATTAGCCATTAATCAGGTACCTAGGTTAAATACACTAAGGTTAATTAACGATCATACCGAAGGAATGAAATTAGGAAGGCCTTCCCCTTATGCGCATGTTGCCGACAATGATTTAGCCGTTGGTATGTTTGTTGAATATTTAAGCAAAAGTCCTATTTGGGCAGAATCAGTGGTATTTATATTAGAAGACGATGCACAAAATGGACCTGATCATGTGGACGCACACAGAAGTCCCGCCTATATTGCTGGGGGATTTGTTAAAAGAGGATTTGTAGACCACACGCCCTATACGACCACTTCCTTTCTTAAAACCATTGAAATGATTTTAGGAATGCAACCCATGAGTCAGTATGATGCTGGCGCCAACACTGCATGGAGATGTTTTGAAAAAACAGCGAATCCATTGGGCTTTGTAGCAAAGCCATTGCAATGGGATATCAATGAAAAAAATACACGTACCTCTGCCATGCAAAGAAAAAGTGAACTTTTTAACTTCAAAAAAGAGGATAGTATTAATGACCATGAATTTAACGAAGTGCTATGGAAAGGATTGAAAGGAGCGGATGCCATTGTACCTGCACCTAGAAGAGCTGCATTCTTAAAACTTAATATTGTCAAGGATGTAGACGATTAATTCAATTTTTAAAATACGAATGGTAACAGGCAAAAAGAGGAATCCTTTTGCCTGTTTTTTTATAAATAGATTAACTTTAGGCCGGATTAATGTGCATAGCACAATATATTAATGAAACGGTTTACTTATGAAACAAATTTTACGTTATGTGTTACTACTTTTTATAGCAATGTCTGTATTCGAGTCTTGTAATCAAAAACAGGAAAGCATACGTCCAACTATTGAAAAAATAACCCAATCGGTATTCGCATCCGGCACCGTGAAAAGCGGCAACCAATATGAAGTATATGCAAAAGTGAGTGGGATTATTAAAAATATATTGGTTAAAGAAGGTGAGTTGGTGAAAAAGGGGCAAGTCATTATAGAATTATCAAATGCCGCTCCCTCTTTAAATTACGAAAATGCAAAATTATTAGAAAATTATTCTTCCGATAATGCGAATCAAGAAAAATTATCCCAAGCAAATAGTGAGGTAGAATTAGCAAAATCAAAATTAGACAACGAAAGCTCTTTATTGGAAAGACAGAAAAAATTATGGGCCAGTGAAATTGGAACCAAAAACGATTTAGATACAAGAGAACTGGCATATAAAAATGCAAGCAATTTATACAATGCAAGCAATTTGAAACTAAATGATTTAAAAAAACAAATTGCCTTACAATCTAAACAATCAAAAAATAGTGCCGCTATCTCTTCTAATCTATTAAATGACTTTAAAGTAATAAGTGAAATTGATGGAAGGGTGTATGGAATTTCTAAATTAGCTGGAGAAATGGCAACACCTCAGTTACCTATAGCTATTATTGGCAATGCAAATGAATTTTATGTAGAAATGCAGGTAGATGAATATGATATATCAAAAATGTCGGCGGGACAAAAAGTATATATTACCATGGATAGTTATAAAGACAAAGTATTTGAGGCGGTCGTAACCAAAATATATCCATTAATGAACTTGAAATTAAAGTCTTTTAAAGTAGATGCAACATTTACCAATAAGCCTGATAATTTATTCCCCAACATAAGCGCACAAGCAAATATTGTGATTCAGGTGAAAGAAAAAGCAATGATTATTCCAAGAAGTTATTTAATAGACAATGAATATGTTTATTTGAAAAACAAAGAAAAGCGAAAAGTGAAAGTGGGACTCATGGATTATGAAAAAGTGGAAATCCTCTCTGGCATTAGCGTTAATGACGAGCTTGTTAAATCCATTCAATGAGAACAAGGTTAATTATAAATATTGCGAAGTCCTTGTTAATGGCGAGGTGGAAACAAACTTTGGTGGCAGCTATTGGAGTAACTTTTAGTATTACCATGTTTATTACCCTCTTAAGTTTTATGTCGGGGTTAAATGATTTATTAGACGGGCTTATTTTAAACAGAACGCCTCATGTAAAATTGTACAACGATATTACTCCAAAAATAGAACAGCCTATCAATAAATTAAATGATACCAATGTCCATAATTTTATTGGTTCCGTAAAAGCAGATGCAAGTAGACAATCTATTTATAATAGCAATGCAATCATTAATGCTATTGAAAAAGATCCGAGAGTTTTAGGCCTTTCTCGAAAATTAACCGCACAGGTTTTTTTTAATGATGGAACGATTGACATCACGGCTAGTATTTTTGGTATTGACCCTAATCAGGAAACAAAATTGTACCATTTTGACGAATACGTTACCAGCGGCAATTCTGCCGATTTGAATAAGGTGAACAATGGCATTATTTTGGGGAAAGGATTGGCGGAAAAATTATTGGTAAATATTGGCGATGCCGTTCAAATTACCACTTCCAAGGGAAATATTTTTCAATTAAAAGTAGTGGGGGTTTTTCAATCGGGCATCAAAGATTTTGACAATGTGCAGAGTTACGCATCTATTAATACGGTTCAAAAAATATTATCTGTTCCTAGCGACTATATTACAAGTATACAAGTAAAACTTAAAGATATTTTGCAAGCGCCAGCAGTAGCTAAACAATATCAGCAATTATATGAAACCGATGCGGAAGATATTCAAACCGCCAATTCGCAGTTTGAAACAGGAAGTTCTATTCGAACTTTAATTTCTTATTCGGTAGGGATTACTTTACTCATTGTTGCGGGATTTGGTATTTACAATATTTTGAACATGATGATTTTTGAAAAAATGGACTCAATTGCCATTTTAAAAGCAACCGGATTTTCAGGAAAAGATGTAAAAAGTATTTTTATTTATATCGCTATCTCTATTGGTATTTTTGGAGGCCTCATGGGGCTTGTTCTTGGATTTGGACTATCGGCACTCATTGATCAAATACCTTTCAATACCGCCTCGCTACCCACCATTGCAACCTACCCTATTAACTATAATCCAAATTTCTATATCATTGGCATTATTTTTTCTTTTATCACCACTTACTTTGCTGGTTGGTTTCCGGCTAGAAAAGCAAGTAAAATTGACCCTGTGGTCATTATAAGAGGTAAATAACATGGAAAAGATATTAGAAGCAAAAAATATTAATAAGTTCTTTCATGATCCTGTGCGTATAAAGGTTATTGAAGACCTGAGTTTTAGTATCAATAAAGGCGAGTTTGTTTCCCTCACAGGAAAGTCTGGTTGTGGAAAGTCTACCCTGCTTTATGTATTGTCAACCATGGACACCGACTACGAAGGCACTTTATTGATTGATGGAGAAGAAATGCCAAAAAAAAATGAAGGATTTCTAGCTAAAATAAGAAACGAGAAAATTGGTTTCGTGTTTCAGTTTCACTATTTAATTAATGAGTTTAATGTGTTGGAAAACGTAATGTTACCTGGTTTAAAATTGGCCAAATACAGCAAACAAGAAGTGGAGCATCGCGCCATGGAAAAATTAAAAATGCTGGGTATAGATACTTTAGCGTTGAAAAAAGCAAACCATATTTCCGGAGGGGAAAAACAAAGAGTTGCTATTGCGCGCGCGCTCATAAACGATCCTCATATTATTATGGGTGATGAGCCCACAGGAAATTTAGATAAAAAAAATAGTGATTTGGTGTTTGATATATTTAAACAACTAGCCGATGAGTTTAAGCAAACGCTCCTTATTGTTACCCACGATCCAAGTTTTGCAGACCGAACCCATCGAATTATTAAAATGGAAGACGGAAAACTTATTTC
>CAIOYQ010000172.1 GCA_903862505.1 uncultured Bacteroidota bacterium | reverse complement strand
GATAAAATAACAGCAAAGCCGGGTCCTATTCTATATACTTCACTACCCTGGCCAACCTTCCATTGGCGTTGATGCCCTCCAGAACAATTTGTAATTTTTTACTAATATCATTATTAAAAAACTCTATACGCACCCTTGAGCTCTTTTTATTCGTTAATAAATAAGGGTTCCAGTATAGGGTTGCGCGATTATCTATTTCAAAATTTTCCGCCGGTTTATCATAGCTTGGATTATAAAATTCTTTAAATACAGAGTAACCGCCAAGCACTTTATATTCCATTCCCTTGCTGTTTACATTTCCCCCCCTATTGTATTCTCCCTTTTTTGTATAAATCGAAATAGCCCCTCCGCTTCCGCCTCCCATTGCACCAAAAAAAGGAGGCCTCATCGCTTTAATATAAGAGATATCGGTAATGTTAATGGATTGTACTTGATCTATGGTCGTGGTCATTTCATTTAAAAAAAACTGTGTATTGGATCCCCTCCATGTAGCAGAGGGTTGTCCGCCTAGATTAATGGTTAATCCCGGAACCTTGGCCTGTAAATAAGTTAAGATATCAATAGCCGCAACCATATTTGCATCTGAGGATAAATCAAAAGATATTCCATCGCCGCCTGCAAAAAAACCAGTCGCATATTTTTCGTCTAAGATTTGCACTGCCGATTTTGTTTTGGATTTTACGACCACCTCGCTTAGTGTCATTGATGCTAATAATTTTTTCTGTCTTTCTTGCTCTACAAAGATTGAGTTTAACTTAATTCTTGCAAGGCTATCGTTCCAGTAATTATTAAATGCATCTGCTCCTAAATTCAATTTTTTCAAACTTTGATTTAATAATCCATTTTCAAAATGAACTACAAAGGAGTTGTTTTTTGATTTTCCATTTATGGAATAATAAATTCTGGAGGTGTCGTAAAAAAAAGAAGTTTTGTCTTCAAAAAGCCCATTTTTATCAACCGGTAAAAAAAACATTTTCTTACTGCTGTCTTTTCTAAGAATGATCAAGTTTAATAGCAGGTCCTCGTTTAACTTTGATGTCGCGTTTGCGTAAACCTTACCAGTTACCTTCATCAAATCTTGCTCTACTGGATAAATCTGTTTTGGTAATACCGCGTTCTTAATTTTTTCCCAGTCAAATTTTCTCCAACCATTGGTAAGCATTACTAAATCCAAATGAGCAGCAACACTATCTGCATCACTTGAAAAATAATAAGCTGGGTTGTATACCCTTCCTCTAATATCATTACTTAATAAAAAATCTGAATAAATAGTTTGTTGTTCTGGAAGTACTAGCGACGCATCTGTAATAGCCATAGACATATTGGCTGCGGTAGTATCTTTTACATATAGCTCAATAATATTTTTACCTCGCTTTTTTACATTCGCAATTTGTACGGAAACCTGTGCATTAAACTCATGCAGACGATTGTTAACTAAAATAATTCTTTCGGCAATAGGCAGCCAATCATCGGTAAATAAGGAAATTTGAACTACGCCGGTAGGAAGTTCTTCAATAGGAAGACTAGCCTTTTGTGCAATTCTTTCCTCGCCTTTAAAATCTACCTTATAAATCACACGCTGGTTCTGATGAACAAGCATTTTCATTTTTTTAAAATTATCAGCCACATCAAAAGATCTTTCCACGGTCACATAGGCCTTCTCACTATCCATCGTTACATTCATAATCACACCAGAGGGAATAGCCGACATAATTTTAGTAGCACCCTTCTTACCATTTTCATCCGTCCAATTTAATTGATAGCTTTCACCAGCAATGGGTTTTAATTTGAATACACCCATTCCATCATGCGCCACTTTTAATGTATCTAGCACCTTATTTTTATTGTTCACCAAAAACCCTTTAATAAAAACAGGCGAACCTGCCGGATTGGTAGCTTTAAAAGCGATCTTGCTTTTTATGTCAATTACCAATCCACCCCCTTCTGGAAAAACATCTACTTTTGTTAATTGGCTTGTAGTCGTTTTTTGGGTCGCTTCTTTTGCAACATTTATCGGAATATTTCTTTCATACAAAAACACACTATCATCATTTAACATCCAACGGGTATAGGCTTTGACGTGTAAAAAGTTTCCTTGATAATCTTTGGGTACATCAAAACTTCCTTTTGCAGAGGACTGAAACAAGGGCGCTACGGTTTCTTTTAAAAATCCCCCATTGTTATCATAAAAAACAACATACACATTCTTACTTAAGCTTGTCCACTCGACACCTGATAAAATGTACAGTTTATAAAAAAGGGTTTCACCAACATTATACATTGTTCTATCAAACTGTATGTGAACTTTTTCAAGCGGGTATTCTTCATCATAAACATTTAAGGTAGAGTCATAAACCTGCGCCTGTGCTTTTTCAAAATAGAAAAGCATTAGCAAGGAAAAGAATATTTTAAAACAGTAGGATTTCATAGGGCATAAATTTACGGATTGTTTCTTCAACATTGAATTACTTAATATTGTTATATTTGTTTTATGACCGTCTTTTTCATCATAGTGCCTATTGTTATCATTATTGCATTCATTGTTAATTATTTATCAAGGGACATTAGCCTAGATGAAGTTGAATCCCCGCCCCCGCTTCCGATTCATGTACATTTTCCGCCCAACCCGTCAGAAGAACGAATTGAATCCTATTACCAATCCTTGTCCGAATCAGTGCCCCAAGAAAAAGTGGAGCATAGTCGACAGATGAATACTATCAACATGTATGTGGAGTCACATTACGAGCTTCGTTTAAGCTTGTTTGGCAAGGGCCCAACGATAGACATGATTAATGAAGCCTATGAAAAACTGTTGAATGAACATGTAAATTGTATCGCAAAAGGTGCTTCGCCTACATTTAATATTACAGATAAGAAGAGGGCAAAGGATTATTTAATTGCTCATTTTAATGAAGGAAAATAAAATTTTGGAAGAGGATGGTCTTGCTCGTTAAATGCGATATGTTTTTTATTTCTTTCATAAAGCGGTTTTAAGATTTTCCAGATCTTTTGGAGTTAGCTTAACATTGAACGAAGTGCCACCACCTTTAAAATATATTTCTGACGCGCGCTTCATATCGGGTGCCATAATTGTAAACATTTGTTCCCTTATTCTTTCTATATACCTCGAATTTTTTTCATAATCATTATATAAAAACATTTAGTATAAAAAAGACCCGAAAATTTCGGGTCTTTTTTATACTTTTTCAGCAATTATTAAACGTTTTTGTTCTCCGCTCTTCTTCTTGCTTCTTCCGCTTCCTTATAAATTCTAATCCAAGTAAGGGAAATATCAATAATAGCTAAAACGGGTCCAATCATAATTACCATGATCATTTCAAGGCCGGGTGAATATCCAATAACGCCGTCGTGAGAGGACATTCTAGAGCGTTTATATAATTTATAT
>CAIOYQ010000171.1 GCA_903862505.1 uncultured Bacteroidota bacterium | reverse complement strand
CGGGTAGCAGGTTGGATAGCATCATCAAATACCACTAATCCTTTTTGCGCCATTCTACTTAAGTAACTATAAACACCTGCATTGGGATTTTCCCAAACTGTTTGTGCAGATAAATAATTACTCAATAAAAAAATGGTCAAAAAAAGAAAAATCCGCTTATATCTCTTAAACAATATCATAATAAAAAATTCTAGTAAGCATTTTGATCGCCTCTCACAATATTCACCACAGTTTGGATAATAATTTGAATATCCAACCAAAAACTCCAACGGTGAATATAGTATAAATCAAAATCCACCCTTCTTTGCATTTCTTCGGTGGTCTTGGTTTCCCCACGGCAACCGTTTACCTGTGCTAATCCAGAGATACCAGGTAAAACCAAGTGCCTCAACATGTAATTATCAATGGTATGCATGGATTCTAAATTCAAAGGAGTAGGATGTGGCCTAGGCCCAACTACGGACATGTTACCAATAAGTACATTCCAAAACTGCGGCAACTCATCTAAATTTGTTTTACGCAAAATGCTGCCTATTAAAGTAATGCGTGGGTCGTCCTTAAAAGCTTGGTTGTATTTTCCATCATGGTCAATGTCCGAACTATTTTTAACCATGGATCTAAACTTATAGCAAGTAATTTTTTTATTACCATGTCCCCATCTTTCTTGTTTAAAAAATATGGGACCTCTACTGGTTATTTTAATAATGAAAGCAATGATGGGGAAAATAAAAATTCCAATGGTTAAGAAAAATAAAACAGAAAAAACAATGTCAAATCCACGCTTTAAAATTCTATTTTCTTTTTTATCTAATGGAAGGTGCCCCACATTGACTACTGGAACCAGTCCAATATTATTAATATAAATAGAGGAGGAAGTGTATTCCGTTAAGTCGGGTAACATTCTTACTCTAATATTGTTTATTTCACAAATACGAATTATTTTTTGAATGTTATTATTTTCGCTGGATGGCAGTGCTATAAACACTTCGTCAATAGGATTGCCTGTTATAATTTCTTCCACGTTGTCAAAATTTCCAAAATAATTACAGTCGTTTTGAAAACTGTTCGTAGTGTTTATATAACCAATACATTTATATCCGTAGTAATAATATTTTTTAACAGTTTCATAAAAATTAGCAGCTGCCGAAGAAGCACCTACCAGTAATACATTGTCATAATAATTTCCCTTGTGTAAGGCTGCGTGAATTTTTTTACGAATAAGATATTTAGTAGGGATGGCTAAAAGCGCAAGCAATACCACATAAGTTAAAATGAAAAAGGAAGAGTATTTGTAATTCAGGTTTAAGAAAAACAGAATGGCTCCTAAGCTCACCGTAAATAAAATAACCTGATATATAATTAATACAATCTCTTCCGAAAACTTGTTGGATCTTTTTTCGGCATACAAATTGGAAAAAATACTCATGGTGTACCAGATGGCACAGGAAGCAATGTAAAACAGGATACTAAAATGAGCAATTTGTAACTTATTAAAAATAAGCGCAGACACTCCGTAAGCCAGGAATATATTGATGGCGTCGGCGGTGTATTTTATATTTTTTAGAAACTGTTGCTGTTTCTTCATAAGTGGTTTGCTTAAAGTAGACAGGGGGAAACCAAAGATAGCTTAAATCTTAAAAACAAGCAATTTCAAGATATATTGGTAACATGCTGATAACCAATAATTAATTTATAACAATTTCACAATATTTTACTTTGCCCATACGTTATTATAATGTACTTTTGTTGCGAAAATCCCCCCCCCCATTTTTTAACATTCAAAGATGTACTTATAGACTATAATTTACTATCTTTGTAAACGAATTTATTCGCATAAACCCTTGTGAATTAGCCTGTTTTGCACAAAAATGGGACTGAGAAAGGCGAAGCCATGCGAAAAAACCATAATTCCCCCAATTTTAACACAGATTTTTTATAAAAACGAATGATATGAAATTAGTAAAAATGCTATTTCTGGGTCTTTTTTTGGTATGCTTAACGGGTGCTCTACAAGCCCAATCTGGAGGCAATCTATTGGCTTCCAAGGACTTAAGTACCGTTAAGGTGGATGCGCTTACGGATGCCGAAGTGGCACAAATACAAGCGCAGCTTAAACAAGCAGGGGTCACCATTGATATGGTGGAATCTCAGGCTATTGCAAAGGGCATGAGCCCAGCAGAGTTTGCTAAATTAAAAACTAGATTAAGTTCGGTAAAAGCGAGTGATGCAAAAAATTCCAAGTCACCATTATCTAAGAAAACAAGCAAAGGGTTGGATTTAATGCTAGACTCGGATTCTTTACAACCAGAAACCAACAACCTTCCAAAAATTAACCCCTTGATTTATGGTTCTGAATTATTTAGCCAAAACAATGCAGGTTATTCAGCGAATCAAAATATGGCAACTCCCATTAACTATATAGTGGGACCGAATGATGTGTTGAAATTGGTAATTTATGGTGTACAAGAATTTAGCAGTGATTTAAACGTTTCAAAAGAAGGTCGTGTGCAAATTGATAATGTGGGTCAAGTGAAAGTGGCGGGTTTAACCATAGAAGCAGCTACCGATTTAATTAAAAATCAATTGGCGAGAACAGCTTATCCAAGCATTAGAAGCGGTGAAACAAAAATTGCTTTAACAGTAGGAGATATTAGAACGGTGCAAGTAACTGTGATTGGTGCGTTGAAATCGGGCAAGTACAATGTCTCGTCTTTATCCAATGTATTAAGTGTGATTGCCGAAGCAGGTGGTCCTAACGAAATTGGTTCTTATCGTAATATTGAATTAATCCGTGACAAT
>CAIOYQ010000170.1 GCA_903862505.1 uncultured Bacteroidota bacterium | reverse complement strand
TGGCGAGACTATTAATTTACCGGTAGCGACTGAAGGGGTGATGGCCTATATAAGACAGGATGCTACCTCAACTTTATTTGTGTTATTGAACTTATCCAATCAGCATCATAAGGTGGAGATTGCCTACGAAAAGTTAAATGGGGAATTTCAGAATGGTTTTTCGGGAATAAAATTTAATTTTAATCATTCCGTTCCTTTTGAACTATTGCCGGGAGACTATTTTGTGTATGTGAAGGGGTAGTTTAAGGAGTTGATAAAATAAAAAAATGAATGTATGAATGAGATAATCTGTCCAAATTGCAAAAAAGCATTTCAAGTTGATGAAGCTGGATTTGCTAATATTTTAAAACAAGTCAGGGACACCCAATTTGAAGTAGAAATACAAACAAGATTAAGTCTTGCAGAAAAAGATAAGGAAGCAGCTATTTTATTGGCAGAAGCTAAAGTCACCAATACACTTCAAGAAAAGCTATCCAAAAAAGACCAAGAGTTGGCTGACTGGAAAGCGAGAAGTGATAAAGCAGAGTTAGAGAAACAAATTAGCGTGGCAGATGCGGTAAAAAAAATTGAAAAAGAACGTGATGAGCTTGCAAATAACCTTAAAAATAAAGAACTAGAGAAAAAGTTATTAGAAAGTTCATTGCAAGAAAAATTTAATGCCGATTTAAGATCAAAAGACGAAATCATAAAGTTAAAAGATGAGGAAATTGCACTTAGGAAAGACATGAAGCTTAAACTTTCGACTAAAATGATTGGAGAGACATTAGAGCAGCATTGTGAAAATGAGTTTAATAAATTAAGGGCAACCGCTTTTCCTAAAGCCTACTTTGAAAAAGACAATGATTCTAAATCTGGGAGTAAGGGTGACTTTATTTATAGAGAAACAGACGAAAATGGGACTGATATAATCTCTATCATGTTTGAGATGAAGAATGAAGGAGATGAAACTGCAACAAAGAAAAAAAATGAAGATTTTTTTAAAGAGTTAGATAAAGATAGATCAGAAAAAAAATGTGAATATGCTGTTTTAGTGAGTCTTTTAGAAGCGGAGAGTGAATTATACAACTCAGGAATTATTGATGTTTCACATAAGCATCCAAAGATGTATGTTGTAAGACCTCAATTCTTTATCCCCATTATAACACTACTTCGAAATGCTGCAATGAAATCCATGCAATATAAGGCAGAGTTGGCTCAAATGAGGAATGAGAATATTGATATAACTAATTTCGAAGAAAGTATCAATGTGTTTAAGGAAGGATTTGCGAAAAACTATGAAATGGCTAGTCGTAAATTCAAAACTGCTATTGAAGAAATAGACAAAACAATTGATCATTTACAAAAGACTAAAGAAGCTTTACTATCCTCTGTTAATAATTTAAGACTTGCGAATAGTAAGGCGGATGATTTGACTATCAAAAAGTTAACTAGAGGAAATCCAACAATGATTGCAAAGTTTGATGATCTTAAAAAGGAATCAGAGGAATAATTTTTAAAAAATAATTCTACCCCCGCTTCGCCTGCTGAAATTCTATAAACTCCATCATCTCGGATAAACTAAAGCTGCTTAAGTTATTGGCAGCCGTCAGTCCTGCTTTTTGCGCAACGAGTACACCATATTTACAATCTTCATATCCTTCTATGGCATGGGCATCGGGATCGATGGAAATGAGCACATCCATTTCAATGGCTTTTTGGATATATCTCCAGTCCATATCTAATCGGCGTGGGTGTGCATTTAATTCAATCACCACATTATGTGCTGCGCAGGCTTCTATGATTTCATCAAAATTTACGGGGTAACCTTTCCGGCTTAACAATAAACGGCCCGTAGGATGCCCTAAAATGCTAGTATAGGGATTACATATGGCGCGGATTAATCGCATCATGGCTTTTTCTTCGGTCATCTTTAAATTTGAATGCACCGAAGCAATCACAATATCAAAACTCGCCAATACTTCGTCAGGGTAATCCAGGCTTCCATCATTTAAAATATCGGACTCAATACTTTTAAATATCACAAAGGGGGCTAGCTTTTTATTTAGGGCATCTATTTCCTTATGCTGCGCCATAATACGGTCTGCTTGTAAACCATTTGCATAAAAGGCCGACTTACTATGGTCGCTAATAATTAAATATTCATAACCCTGTTCCTTTGCGGCCACCGCCATTTGTTCGATGGTATGTATACCGTCACTCCAATTACTATGGGAATGTATAATCCCTTTAATATCGGAGGGCTGTATAGTCTTTGATAATGGTTTTAAAGTTGCGCGCGTAATAATCTTAGGGAGCTCTCTTTGTGGTGCTGGGATAAAATGAATACCTACTTGGTCAAATATGGCTTGCTCACTTGCAAAGGCCTCCATTTTAAATGTAGGGAGTTGTTCCCAGGCATTTAGGAAGGCCGGATCACAGGATAAAGTAAAATCTTTCCAAAAAAAGTGATCAGGGGTGGTCAAATGCCATCTTATTTCAAAATTATCTTCCCCTTTGCAGGAAAAATAATTTTCATTTTTCTCTATTTTGAACAATTTTTGGGATAAATACTCCAATAATTGGGTTTCTGAAAGGGTAGTGACCACGTCCAAATATCCCAACCATTCCATTTGTCTTTTGAAAAATCCGCTAATAATATGTTGTTCTTTTGGAAAAAATTCGCGCAAATTATTTTGTAAATTATTTACTAAGTCTTCTACTTGTTCGTACAAATAATTTCCTTGGTGTAGCAAATAAAATGCTAAAGACTCTTGAATATTTTTTTGTGTCTTCTCTCCAAAGCCTTTGTATTTTACTAAACGATTTTCTTCACAGGCGTATAATAATTCACCTATACTTTCTATTTCTAATTCCTTCCAAATTGTCACAATTTTTTTAGGACCCAGTCCTTTTATTTTTAGCATCTCTAAAATACCTGGAGGCGTTTTTTGAATGTACTCATTTAATAAACTTAACTCCTTGGTTTCAATAATTTCTTGGATCTTTTTTCCAATGGCTTCACCTATCCCTCGGGTAGCGAATAGTTGGCTAGGACTCATATCGGACACGGGTTCCGTAAGTTTGTCTAAGGTATAGGCAGCGTTGGTGTATGCTTTAATTTTAAATTCATTCTCGCCATGTATGTCCATGAGCTTGGCAAGCAATGTAAAGTAATCTTGGATCTCGTAATTGTGCATACGTAAAGATAATAAGTGAATCGAGTAGGGGCAAAAAAAATCCCCTCGATTGAATCGAAGGGACTTTCAACATTATCCGAGGA